>DASYRE010000054.1 GCA_036004685.1 Candidatus Polarisedimenticolia bacterium
TGGTCGAGGAGGCCTACAACCAGGAAGATCACGTCGTCCAGCACATCAGCAGCTTCGCGCTGTATCGCGAGAGCCGGGACTGGGTCGGGAACTTCACCCAGGAGTGGCCGCTGTTCGGCGCCAAGCACCAGCTCAGCTACACGCTCGCCTGGCTCGACCCCGGCGAAGAGGCGCCGGGCGGCGCCGGCGCGGGGGACCTGGCCCTGAACTACCGCTGGCAGGCGGCGGGCGGCTCCGGAGAGGCTCTCGCCTTCGCCTGGCGAGTCAGCGTGCTGCTTCCCACCGGAGATGACGAGAAAGGCAGAGGCTCCGGATCGACCGGCTTCCAGCTGAACCTCCCCCTGAGCCTGCGGATCTCGCCAGGGCTGGCCGCCCACTCCAACGCCGGGATCCAGCACTTCTCCTCCGAGCGCAACGACGCGGGCGACGAAGCCGGGACGACCGGCTACAACCTCGGACAGAGCCTGATCTGGCTGTTGCGTCCCGACTTCAACCTGATGCTCGAGGCGGCCTGGACCAGCTTCGAAGAGGTCACGGGGCCGGGACGGACCTCGCGTTCCAGCACGTTCCTCCTCAGCCCGGGCGCGCGGTGGGCGCTGAACCTCCCCTCCGGGACGCAGATCGTCCCGGGCGTCGCGCTTCCGGTGGGCGTCGGACCCAGCTCGGGCGACTACGGTCTGTTCCTGTATTTGAGCTTCGAGCATCCGTTCGGGGCGGGAAGCGCCGAACGCTAGCGGGACCGCGGCCTCACGACTTCCTCTTGCCCGCGACCTTGCGCGGCTGGATCGGCCGGCAGAGCAGCCGCTCGAGCTGATCGGGCGGCATCGGCTTGCCGAAGAGGAAGCCCTGCATGAGCAGGCAGCCCTGCCGGCGCAGGAAGGTCCGCTGCGCGGCGGTCTCGACTCCCTCCGCCATCGGGTGGATCCGCAGCCCGCGCGCCATAGAGATGATGGCGGACGTGATCGCGCCGTCTTCGGCGTTCGTGGTGATGTCGCGGACGAAGGACCGATCGATCTTGAGGGTGTCGATCGGGAAGCGCTTCAAGTAGCTCAAGGACGAATAGCCCGTTCCGAAATCGTCCAGCGAGATCCGCAATCCCATCTCCTTGAGGTTGCGGAGCGTGCGGACGTTCTCCTCCACGTCCTGCAGGAGGATCGTCTCGGTGATCTCCAGCTCCAGGGAGCGGGGATCGAGATCGACCGCCTCCATCGCCTCCTCGACGCTCGCCAGAAGCTGCTGCCGGCGGAACTGGCGGGCCGACAGGTTCACCGCCATCCTCAGCGAGTGATGGCCCTCGCGCTGCCAGGACTTGATCTGGGCGCACGCGGTGCGCAGGACCCACTCGCCGATCGGCAGGATGAGCCCCGTATCCTCGGCCAACGGAATGAACATTCCGGGAGCCACGAGGCCCAGTTCCGGATGCCTCCATCGCACCAGGGCCTCCACCCCGATGATCCGCCCTGATCTCATGTCCACCTGGGGCTGGAAGTGGAGAACCAGTTCATCGCGCTCGAGCGCTTTGCGCAGGCTCCCCTCCAGGTTGAGGCGGTGCAGCGCCCGGGCGTTCATCGACTCGTCGTAGAACTGATAGTTGCCGCGGCCGCAGTCCTTCGCGTGGTACACGGCGGCGTCGGCGTTCTTCAGGAGGCTCTCGACGTCCTCGCCATCGTGCGGGAAGAGGCTGATGCCGATGCTCCCGGTGACGAAGACCTCGTGCTCGTCAAGTAGGAACGGGCTTTTCAGGGAATCGAGGATCCGCCAGGCCACCTTCGCGGCGTCTTCGCCCCGGTTGATGTCCGGGATGCAGACGATGAACTCGTCGCCGCCCAGCCGCGCCACCGTGTCGCCTCTCGGGGCCGCGGGAGAGCCGCGCGCGATCGTGTCGCCTTCGCGGAGGCATTTGCCGAGCCGCTCGGTGACCCCCTGGAGGAGCTTGTCCCCCAGCGTGTGGCCCAGGGTGTCGTTGATCTCCTTGAAGCGATCCAGATCGAGAAGGAGCATGGCCAACGTCCGCTTCTGGCGCCGCGCCACGTTCAGGGCGGTGACCAGGCGCTCGGTGAAGAGCAGGCGGTTGGGCAACCGGGTCAGGCCGTCGTAGTAGGCGAGGAAACGGATCTGCTCCTCGCTGGCTTTCCGGTCGGTGACGTCCTGGACCGTGCCGCTCAAGCGGGCCGGGCGGCCGTCCTCGTCGAGCAGGACCTCCGCCTGCTCGTGGAGGAAGCGGATCCCGCCGTCGGGGCGGACGACCCGGAAGTCGATGCGGTAGGGCTCCTGGCTCGCCAGCGAGCGGCCGCGGGCCGCGGAGACCGCCTCCCGGTCCTCGGGATGGATCAGCTCGAGGGATCGCCCGGGATCGGGGTCGAAGCGCTCCGGATCGACGCCGAAGGCAGCGTAGATCTCCTTCGACCACCGGAGATCTCCCGACTCCAGATCCCAGTCCCAGTTCCCCAGCCCGGCGATCCGGTGGGCCGTCGCCAGCCGGCTCTCGCTTTCGCGCAGGTTGTCGAGCGTCGTCTTCGACCGGAGCATGTAACGGATCCGGTGGGAGAGGATGACCCAGTTGATCGGCTTGATGGCGAAATCGGTCGCGCCCGCCTCGTAAGCCTTGTTGACCGACTCGATGTCGTCGAGGCCGGTGAGCATCATGATCGGAAGGGAGTTTCCGCCGGGCAGGCGCCGGATGGCGGCGCACGCCTGGTAGCCGTCCATCTCCGGCATCATCACGTCCAGGAGGACCATCTGCGGCCGCTGCGCCGCGCAGGCTTTCACGGCCTCGGCGCCGTTCTCGACCTCCGAGACGGAAAAACCGGAAACCTCCAACGCCTCGCGCAGAACCATCCGGCTGGTGGAGTCGTCGTCGGCCAGGAGGATGAGCGGAGTCTTCGCCTTCGAGCCTCCGGAAGTCATGATTGCACGCGCCCCAGGAGCTGCGTCAGCGCCGGCTCCGCGCCGGGAGACTCGCTCAGAATCCCGGGCGACCTGCTCCCTCGTCCCCTCCTTGTCGCGGAAGAGGGGCTGCGGATGAACTCCACGCGGTCGGTGCGGTAGACCGAGGGGATCCCCTGGAAGAGTATCATCTCCTCCCCGGAGCCTTCGCGGGCTTCCGGATTCTCCTGGCCCTGGATCGACAGGGGGAATGCGAGGCTCAGGACCGACAGTAAAGCCTTGAGTCCGTTCATGTTCCTTCCCTCGCCCTGACCGGACGGTCGGCACCTGCAGGACCCTGCGGGTCCGACAAGACGAGAACCTAGGTTCCGAATAAAGGGAAGTCAAGGAAAAGGCTGGACTTGCGCTCATTCTCAGCCGGAGGGATCCACTTATCAGCTGGCCGGCGCGATGGACGACTCTTGGCGCGGCGCTCCTCGTCGTCTATGGCTTGCTTTGCCTTCTGGCCTTCCTCGTCCAGCGCCGCCTGATCTATTTCCCCGTTCCCTGGAGCGCGGCGGAGGAGAGCCGCCTCAATCCGGGCTACGAAGGGGTCTTTTTCAGGAGCACGGATGGCGAGAGGCTGCACGGTTGGCTCCACCGGCGAGCCGGTGCCCCCTGGACGGTGATCGTCTTCCACGGAAACGCCGGGAACCTCTCCTTGCACGAGCCGGCCATGGCGCCGTTCAAGGCGCTGGGCCTGCAAGTCCTCTTGTTCGACTATCGGGGATTCGGCCGGAGCACCGGCCGGCCGACGGAGGCGGGATTGATCGCCGACGGCGAGGCGGCGGCCGCCTTCGTCGAGTCGACTCTCGAAGTGCCGCGCGGGCGCATCGTGTTCTTCGGGCAATCGCTGGGGGCGGGCGTCGCGATCGAGCTGGCGGCGCGGCGGGAGCCGGGGCGGCTCATCCTCGAGTCGGCCTTCGATTCCCTCGCCTCGGTGGCCGGGCACCACTATTCCTATCTTCCCGTGCGGCTCCTGCTGCGCGATCGCTTCGACTCCGCCGCCGTCGTCGGACGGATCTCCTGTCCCGTCCTTTTCCTGCATCCCGGCGAAGACGAGATCATTCCGGTTGCGTTCGGCCGCGCGCTCTTCGCGAAGGTCCGCGCGCCGAAGCGCTTCGTCCTCCTGCCCCGGGCGCACCACAACGATTCGCTCGAGATCGCCTTGGCGGAGCGCCGCGCGGCGCTGCGCGAGTTCCTCGCCTTGCCCGAGAAGCCATCGTTCGGCGAATGAGCCGCGTGCCTTGACGGAGGGCAAGAATCTGGCTTAGCCTTGCTGTATCGGACGAACTGGAAGCCTCCGATTGAGCCGCAGCGGAGTCGCCGATGTCCGGCCCCCTTTCAGGTCGCCGCATCCTCCCCGTTCTCTTGCCGGTTCTCGCCGCCGCCGTTGCCCTGTCGTTTCTCCTTGGAGCGGAATCGTCCCCGCGCGCCTCCCGCGCGGCCGGCCAGGACACGCCGAGGTCGCTGGCGGAATGGCGGGCCCTGAGGAAGGCTGCCGACGACGCGATGGCGGCGCCGCGAGGACCGCAGCGGATCCGGGAGTGCGAAGCTTTCCTGAGGCAGCATCCCAATTATCACGACCCGAGGCTCTATCGGGTGCTGGTCGACGACCTGGTCGGGACGATGAGGTTCGATCCGGCCCATGTGGCGCGGATCCTGGAGCGCTGGGCCGCGCCGGAGGAGGACAGCTATCTCCCCGTCGCCCTGGTCGGCATGTATTACTTCCGGTATCACCTGCCGCTCGACAGCGCGGAGAGGCTCCTGAAGCAGGCCCGCGAGGCGCTTGGCCGCGAGCAGGCGGCGTTGGAGAAGGAGAGCGATCCGAGAGCCCACGAGCAAACGATCTACTTCGACCCGAGGTTCGAGATCGAGCTGACGGAGGGACGAATCCTGCTGGCCCGGAGGGACGCGGCGGGGGCGGTGAAGAAGCTGCGGGAGGCGGAAGCGATCGCCCGCGATCTCGGAGAGATCATGACGCTGCGGGATTCCCGCCGGGAGATCGTGCGGGAGCTCGAAAGCGGCAGCCAGGACGTGGACCGGCTGTACGTCTCCCTCTCGGAGGGCTACGCGCGCCTCGGCGATCGCTCCTCCGCGCGCCGGTGCCTGGCGAAGGTGAGAGGAGGCGGCGACGCTGAGTCTCAGGAAATCTCACGCGAAGTGGAGAAGCTCCGGAGAGAGCTGAAGGCCGCCCCGCCCGCGCTCGCCGAGACACGCAGCGAGCCGATGCCGGCGCACGAATTCACCCTCGACGACCTGGAGGGGAAGCCCGTCAGCCTTTCGGACTACCGGGGCCGGGTGGTCCTCGTCATGCTCTGGACCACCTGGTGAGGCTCCTGCCCCCGGCACCTGCAGGTCCTGCAGGCGGAGCAAGCGAAACACGGCAAGGAGGGGCTCGCGCTTCTCGCCGTCAGCGTCGACGCGCCCGAGGATCGCCCGAGAATCCCCGCTTTTCTGAAAAAGCACGGTCTTCACCCGACGGTTCTCCTCGGAGAAGCCGAGAAGCTCCCGGGTTACGACACCCGCGTCGTCTCCACGCTCTACGTCGTGGATCGCCAGGGGATCCTCGCCGGAAGGCCGGGCGAGTTCGAGCCCGATCTCGAGAAGAAGCTGGAGGCGCGGCTCCCTGATCTTCTGACCGGGAAGCCGGCTCCGGGACGGGTGGTCTGGACGATCGAGAAATCGCCGCCCGACTTCGGCGTGCTGTGGAGGGACAAGGAGGCTCCGATCGCCACGGCGATGTCGGTCGCTCCTTCCGGGAAGGGGCGGCCGGCCGAGATCGGGCTGCTGAGCGAGGGCCGACTGACCCGATACTCCCCTTCGGGGGAGCTTCTCGGAGGTGCGCCGCTTGAAGGAAAGGACTTCTATTACCTGCGCGGGGCCGATCTCGACGGCGACGGAAAGAGCGAGTGGATCGCGGGAGGGGAAGATCACCTGAAGGTGGTCGACTCGTCCGGAGAAGCCTACTGGCAGTACTACACCGCCCGACCTCCGCTGCGAGTCGCGGACGTCGCCGATCTGGACGGCAATGGGACGGCGGAGATTCTGATCCAGGACGCGTCTTCCTTGATCGCCCGGACGGCGCTCGCCGCGAACCTCTGGAAGACCCTTCCCTTGGGCTACGTCCGATCGGTGGTTCCCGATCCGCTCGGCGGCGTGCTGGTCCAGACGCCTGAGGGGACCCAGTCGATCGATCGCGCTGGACAGGCGCGGCTTGCGGCGCCACCGACCCGCGGCCTGGCCGTCCTGAAGGGGCGGATCGAGCCGGGCGACGGGGGGAGCCTCGATCTGTTCGGACCCGCTTACGGCGCCGACGTCGACCTGATGCACGATTTTGACGGAGACGGAAGGAAGGACATCTTCGTTGCCGCCCGGGGCGGCGTCTCGGTTTACGCTCTGGACGGCTCGCCGCTACTGCTGATGAACGTGACGGGCAGCCTGACGGACTTTCCCGCCGCGATCGCCGATCTCGACGGGCGGCCCGGGGACGAGATCATCCTGGACGTCCCGCAGTACGGGCTCGTCGCCCTCGGCTCGCCCGCCGCGGCGGCGCGCGGCGCCGCCGGAAAGAACTGATTCCAGGAAAAGGAAAGAAGAGCCTTCTCGGGGTCCGGAGGATTCCGGACCCCGGAGAAGGATGCGTTCGTCCGCGAGCGGCGAGCGGCTCAGGGAGCGGACGACGAACTGGAGCCCGGCCTTCCGGCGTTCTTGGGCGGCGGGATGGTGATGTCGACCCGGGTCACCTTGCCGAACGAGTCGAGCGGCCGGTCCTGGCCTTTCGGGGGTCCGACGACCAGGATCGCCAGCTGATCCTTGTGCACGTACTTCTTGGCGACCCGGTTGACGTCGGCGACCGTTACCTTCTCGATGTTCTGCCGGTAGCGCGACAGGTAGTCGGCCGGGAACCCGTAATAGCTGTAGACGATCTGCTGGCGCAGGATCTTCGCCTTCGAGTCGTAATTGAAGATGAAGGAATTCAGGATCGAGTCCTTGGCCCGCTGGACTTCCTCCTCGGTCAGGGGAGTCTTCGAGAGGCCCTCGATCTCCACCATCAGAGCCTCAAGCCCGGCCCCGGTGGTCTCGGTCTTGGTCGTCATCCAGACGTTGAACGTCCCGGGGAAATCGTAATTGGAATCGATCGCCCCCCGGACCGCGTAGGCGAGCCCCTTGCGGGAGCGGACGTTGCTGAACAGCCGCGCCGCGAAGCCTCCGCCCCACGCTTCGTTCATCACGTCGACGGCGAAGATGTCGGGATTGTCTTTCTGGATCCCGAGGTGGCCCAGGATGATGTCGGACTGGGTCATATCATCCTTCTGGACGTAGTAGACGCCCGGCTTCGGGGCGGTGCGATAGGCGGCCGGCGCGTCCTTCACTTCGGCCCCTTTGGGCCAGTCGCCGAAGACCTCCCGGATCGTCTTCGCCATCTCCTTCGCGTCGAAATCACCCGTCACGCCCAGGATCGTCCGGTTCGGGACGTAGTACTTCTTGTGGAACGCCACCAGGTCGTCGCGCGTGACGCTCTCGAGGGTGGCGAACTCCGGCGTCCGGGCGTAGGGGCTTTCCGGGCCGTAGACCAGCTTGTCGAACTCCCGGAACATGATCCCGGTCGGGTTGTCGTTGCGGCGCGCGATCGTCGAGGCGATCTGGTTCTTCGAGATGGCGATCTTCTCCTCCTCGAAGGTCGGGTTCCGCAGAACGTCGGCGAAGAGCTTGAAGACCTGGGGGAAATCTTTCTTCAAGGACCACATGTTGGCCGTGCCGGAGGTCTCGGACATGCCGGTCTCGATCCGGGCGCCCCGGGCCTCGAGAAAGTCGTCGATCTGATCCCCCTTCATCGACTTGGCGCCGCCCGTGCGCTGCACGTCGCCGAGGATGTCCCCGAGTCCCGCCTTGTCGGCGGGCTCGTAGCGGGTCCCCGTGCGGATCGAGGCGATCGCCTCGATCGTGGGAAGCTCGTGATCCTCGAGCAGCAGCACCGTCATGCCGTTGGGCACGGTGAGGCGCTGCGGCTCGGGGATCGTGATGGGCCGCAGGGCGGGAGCTTTGATCTGCCGGTAGTCCTGCACCTGCGCGGCGGCCGGCAGGGCCAGAGCGAGCACGAGGAGCGGGATCGTCGGGAATCTCCTGGAGGTCATGGCTTCTCCTTCGTCAGCGACCGGCGTCGCCGCCGGCGCGCGGCTGCGAGCCGGTGGTGTCCACCATGGCCACGGTGCGGTTGGTGTCCACGAACATCGCGTTCGCCACGCGGCGGACGTCCGCCGCCGTGACCTTGTCGATCTTGTCCACCGATCGGAACAGCTCGCGCCAGTCGCCGAACGTCGTCTGATACTCGGCCATGCTGTTCGCGAGCCCCTGATTGCTGTTGAGCCCCTCGATCAGCGCCGCCCGGGCGCGCGTCTTGACCATCGCCAGCTCCTCGGCCGTGACGTCCTCCTTCTTCAGGCGATCCAGCTCGGCGCGAATGGCGCCCCGGACCTCGTCGTTGGTGTGGCCCGGGGCGGGGACGGCGAACACCAGGAACAGGTTCGGGTACTTCTCCCCGGGGAAGCTGGGGAACGACTGGGCCGTCGCGGCGATCTGCTTGTCGCGGACCAGGCTGCGGTAGAGGCGCGAGGTCCGCCCGTTCGAGAGGACGTCCACCAGCGCCTGGTAGACCGCCCCGTCCGGATCGGTGGAGGCGGGCTTGTGATACCCCTCGAGGTAGAAGGGCTGGGCCGGATCGGGGATCCGGATCGTCTTCTCGGCGATCTGCTTCGGCTCGACCGTCCGGATCGGCGGGGGAGGATCGCCCTTCGGGATCCGCCCGAAGTACTTCTCCAGGATCGGTGTCGTCTCCGAAGCCTTCACGTCCCCGACGAGGGTCGTGACGAGGTTGGACGGGACGTAATAGGTTCGGTAGAACTTCTCGGCGTCGCCGCGGCTGAACGAATCGAGATCGCTCATGTATCCCACCACCGGATGCTGGTAGGGATGCGCCGAGAAGGCGACCATCACGAACTGTTCGACGAGCCGGCCGATCGGATTGCTCTCGGTCCTGAGCCGCCGCTCTTCCTTCACGACGTCGCGCTCCTTGTAGAACTCCCGGAACACCGGATGGAGGAAGCGCTCCGATTCGAGGTAGGCCCAGAGCTCCATCTTGTTGGAGGGAAGCGAGTAGAAGTAGACGGTCGAGTCGGCCCCGGTGCCGGCGTTGAGGCCCACCCCGCCCTCGCGCTCGATGATCTCGCCGAATTCGTTCTTCTTGACGAACTTTCCCGCTTCCTCCTGCGCCTCCTTCCAGGCCTGCTGGAGCGTCTTGACCCTCTCCGGATCGGGGCGCAGCTTGCGTCGCTCGCTGTCGAAGGCGGCGTACGCCTGGTCCACCTTGTCGAGCGCCTTCTTCTCGGCCGCGTAGTCGGTGGTGCCGATATGATCGGTGCCCTTGAAGGCCATGTGCTCGAACATGTGGGCGATGCCGGTGATGCCCGGGACTTCCTGGGCCGATCCCACGTTGACGTGCGTGGAGAACGAGAACACCGGCGCCTCGGGCCGCTCGTAGATGATGAAAGTCCAGCCGTTCGGCAGCGTCTTGACCGTCACCTTCTTCTCGAAGTCGGCCAGACTCTGGGCGGCGGCCGGCAGGGCCGCGAATCCCGCCAGGGCGGCGGCGATCAGCAGCGCGCCGAGGCGGCGATGGAAAGGCCTTGATTTGCGCATGCTCTCCTCGATGAAATGGTTCGGGGTTCCCGATTATACCGGAAGGCGGGCCGTCAGGGGCCGTACCGCGCCTGGGCCAGATTCACGATCTCTTCGATGAGGGCCGGATAGGTCCGTCCCGACTCCTTCGCGGCCAGGGCGACCTCTGCCTTGGACTGCAGCCAAGGATTGGGATTCACCTCCAGCACGTAGATCTTGCCGTCCGCGGCCAGGCGCATGTCGATGCGCCCGTAGTCCCTGAGCTCGACCGCCTGGTAGGCCGCGAGGGCGACCTCCTGGAGCTTCCGGCCGACCTTTTCGTCGAGGTCGGTCGGGATCACGCTCTTCGTCTTCTTGTAGGCTTCGGATCCCGTCCGCCACTTGACCTCGGTCCCGGCGATCCGCGGCGTCCCCTCCGGGAGCTTCGACATGTCCAGTTCTACGACGGGCAGGGCGATCGGGTTCTCGTTTCCCAGGACGGTCACGTAGATCTCGCGCCCTTCGATGTACTCCTCGATCAGGGCGGGGGAGTCGAACTTCTCGTGGATGTCGTGGATCCGCTCCATCAGCTCTTTGATCGACTCGCAGACGGCGTTGAATTCGATGCCAATCGACCCGTCCTCGCGCGCCGGTTTCACGATGACCGGAAAGGAAAGGTCGTCGTGCGCCCAGTCGAGCCTCCCGCGGTAGACGGCGGCGAAGAAGGGGGTGCGAATCCCGTGAAAAGCGAAGATCTTCTTGGCGAGGGACTTGTTCTGCGACAGATGCAGGCCGAACGGCCCCGCGCCCGTGTACTTGAATCCGCAGAGGTCGAGGTAGGCGGCGAGATGAATGTCCTTGGTGTCGTCCCCCGCCCACGAGGCGGTCAGGTTGAAGATCAGGTCGCATTCGGTCTTGGCCAGCTCGGCCAGGGACTCCCGGGTGCCGTCGATGCTGACATAAAAAGGGGAGTGGCCCGCCTCCCGGAGGGCCTCATGGATCTCCTGCCGGTCTTCCTTGTCCGGTTTCTTCTTCCGGCGGGAAGGCTTGCCCTCCGGAGGTTCCTCCTGGGAGTCGTCGTACCAGATGTCGTAGAGCACGGCGATTCGCAGTTTCGCCATCGATGCCGCCTTCCGGAACCTCGGTTCCCGTTACTTTAGTACGAAACGGCCGCGCGTGAGATAGTTCATGGCCAGGGTGGTGCCGTACGCGGTAAGCTCCACGAGGTACGCGGCCTCCTTCGCCGGATCTCCCAGGAGCTTCTGCTCGCCGCAATGCCGGATGACGGACTCGACCAGGGCGCGGACGACGGGACGCCGCACGCCGGTCCAGTAAGCGATCTTGTCGGTCAGATCCTCGCGGTGTTCCTGGACGATCTCGGCGGCCGGCCGCAGGCCGTTCTTGCGCCGAACCGGCTTCCCGAAGATGTCGAGCAGGTCCCCTTCCATCGCGACGTCCACGGCCGCGCGATTCCGGCGGGCCGCCTTCTGGTAGAACTCCTCGACCGTGACCTTCATCTCCGCCACGGTAAGGTCGGTCTTGCCGTGCCCCACCGTCGGCTCCCGATCGGCGATCTCGCGCGCGATCCGGTGGACGTAGCGCAGCTTCGCGAGGGCCGGCCATCCCCGGTACCGCTTGCGCCACCCCGATCCCGGCGTCAGCCAGACGGCGAAGGTCTCCGCGAAGTCCTCGTCGGGGTGCTTCTGCGCGTACCAACCTTCGATGTGCCGGACGAAGCGGCGCGAGAAGGGAACGGGCCGGTAGTGCTCGCGGTAGCGGCGGTTGAAAGGGCCGAACAGCTTTCTCCACTCGGGCGTGGCGTAGAGGCGGTAGGCGTAATTCAGGGCGTGCCCCGCCTCGTGCCGCAGGTACATCATGATCTCGCGGGCGTCCTCGAGATCGTTCATCTCCTTCTCGAGCGTGGCGAGCTTGGGGTCGGCCAGGTAGAAGGGGATTCCGATGATCGGCTCCTGGTCGGGGCAGCCCCACTCGTCGGTGAGATAGCAGACCGCCTGGAACTTTTTGAGCCCCTTGCGGCGGATCTCGTCCTGAAGCTGGAGGACGAAGCGCTCCACCGGGGATCCTTCGAGCTTCAGCCCGAGCTGGTCGATCCGCCGGCCCAGGATCTCCCGGACTTCGGGGGTGGCGCTCTCAAATCCGCGCACCAGGGCTCCGCGATACTAGTGCCGCGTCTCCGAAATCCCGTTACATTCGGCTGCCGATGCATCCCCGCTCGCCGCGTTGCGCCTCGCTGGCGTACCGCTTGGGTACGCGGCACTTCGGCGCGCCTTGCGATCCGGTCGCCTCGACAGCCTCGATGTTAACGCCATTTCCGAGACGCGACACTTAATGAATGGAGACGGTGGGATCCAGGATCAGGGTCAGATCGCAATCCGAGACGACCGTCACCGGATCGGTCAGCGGCTCGTCGAGCACCGTCGCCGAGTCGCACTCGGCGCGGACGATCCCGCTCTGGCGGTTCAGCGTGCCGATGCACTGGAGGTAGAGCGGGGTGGAGTCGGTGGTCGACGCCGCCGTCAGGAACGAGAAGAGCATGGAGCACGAATCGGTCTCGACGTTGCCGAAGATGTCCTCGGGGCTTCCGCCGTTGTGGAAGAAGAAGCCGACGTTGCTGCGGGAAGCGGAGACTTCCACGTCGTTGAACGAGGTCGTTCCCGAAGGGATGACGACGCTCTTGTTGTTGAACGAGGTGTTGGAGCAGGCGAAGAGCTGCGTGCTCTGCGACGGGAAGGTGACGTCCCACGCGCCCAGGAGATCGCTGCGGATGAGGCCGCAGTCGGAGGTCGAAACGATGGTGTCTCCGTTGTCGCAGGAAGCGGTGAACGCGAGCAGCGGGACGAAAGCCGCGAGCAGAGCGGTGCGCATGAATCTCCTCCTTCTCGGGCCCGGCAGTCCGGGAGCCGGTCCCGATGGCCTTCTAGTGTACCCGATCCGGCCGCCCTGGTGCCTTCGGGCGGGGATGCGCTATCCTTCCCGCCGGTGCGAGGGATCCGAAACGCCCGGAAGCGGCGCCGCGGGCGACGCGGGAGGACGGGATGGCGGCGGTCAATCTCAAGCGGATCGTGGTGGGCGGCCTCCTGGGAGGCCTGGCGTGGAACGTCTGGAGCATCCTGGTCAATGCCGGCCTCCTGGCGAAGCTCTATCAGGAGGAAGAGGCGGCGGGACACCTGCTCCCGCAGGCGCGCTACGGCTTCTTCATGGGCTTCTGGATCGTGTCCTTGCTCCTCCTGGCGATCGGCCTGGCGTGGCTCTACGCCGCCAGCCGCGGGACGCTGGGTCCCGGGCCGCTCTCGGCGCTGAAAGTCGGCTTGGTCGCCGGCCTGATCGCGGGGTGGCCGGGGAATCTGGCCCAGGCTTCCTGGAGCCCGGTTTCCCGCTGGCTGCCGCTGGGCTGGATGGTGGACCTCGTCGTCGGCTGCGTCCTGGCCACCGTGGTCGCCGCCTGGTACTACCGGGACTGAGGCCGTGCCGGCCCTGAGACCCTGGCGGCTCGCCGAGTCCGCCCCAGACCGGGCCGCTGGAACTCGACGACTGCTCTTGCGTATGATCCATCGGGGATGAGGTCGGGCCGCGGGAAGGCAGGGCGCAACGCCGCGCCCTTTCGCGCCCGGTGAGACAGGGGGGAAGTCTGCCATGAAAGTATTCGTTCGGATTTTGGCGGTGATCGGGGGGTTGCTGATCATCGGCCTGGTCGTGGGAGTGGGGATCTGGTCGATCCTCCGCCTGGGCAAGGGGATCGTGCCGGGGAAGACGATCCTGGAAGTGGATCTCGAGACGGGGATGATCGAGGACATTCCCGACGACCCGATCGCCGCCCTGACGCTCCGCGAAGCGCCGGTCGTGAGGGACATGGTCGAGGCGCTGGAGAAAGGAGCGAATGACAGCCGCGTGGTGGGTCTCGTCGCGAAGGTGGGGGCCGCCCCCGTCGGCATGGCTCAAATCCAGGAGCTCCGGGACGCCGTCATCGCGTTTCGCGCGAAGAAGAAGCCGGCGATCGCCTACTCCGAGACGTTCGGAGAGGTGGGGACCGGCACCGGGGCCTACTACCTGGCCACCGCCTTCGACGAGATCTGGCTGCAGCCTTCCGGCGACATCGGGCTCACGGGGATCATCCTGGAGAGCCCGTTCGTGCGCGGCACGCTCGACAAGATCGGCGTGAAGCCCCGGATGGATCACCGCTACGAATACAAGAACGCCATGAATTTCTTCACCGACAAGAAGTACGACCCGCACTATAGGGAGGCGATGGAGCGTCTCATGAACTCCTGGTTCTCCCAGATCGTCGCCGGGATAGCCAAGTCCCGGCACCTGACCGAGGGCCAAGTCCGCGCCCTCGCGGATCGCGGGCCGTTCCTGGGCAAGGAGGCGGTGGACGCGGGGCTCGTGGACGGTCTCGCCTATCGGGACGAGGTCTACTCCAAGGTGAAGAAGAAGGCGGGAGAGGGGGCGAAGCTCCTCTACCTGCGGCAATACCTCAAGCGCGCCGGACGCCCCCACCAGCAGGGAAAGACGATCGCGCTCGTGTACGGAGTCGGGTCGGTCACCCGCGGCGAGAACGGCTACAGGCCGATGAGCGGCGAGACGAGCATGGGATCCGACTCGATCACCCAGGCGTTCCGCACGGCGGTCGCCGATCGCAGCGTCAAGGCGATCATCTTCCGCGTCGACTCGCCCGGGGGATCGTACGTCGCCTCGGACACGATCTGGCGCGAGACGCTCAAGGCGAAGCAGGCGGGGAAGCCGGTCATCGTGACGATGGGGAACCTGGCGGGCTCCGGAGGCTATTTCGTGGCGATGGCGGCCGACAAGATCGTGGCGCAGCCCGGAACGATCACCGCCTCGATCGGAGTCCTCGGCGGCAAGATGCTCACCTCGGGGCTCTGGGACAAGCTCGGGCTCTCGTGGGACGAGGTCCACACCAGCGCCAATGCGACGATGTGGACCGGGACGCACGACTACTCCGAGCCCGAATGGCGGCGCTTCCAGGCTTGGCTCGATCGGGTCTATATCGACTTCACCGGCAAGGTGGCCGAGGGAAGGAAGCTCCCCAAGGAGAAAGTCCTGCAGATCGCCAAAGGGCGGATCTGGACCGGAGAGGACGCCAAGGGTCTGGGACTGGTGGACGAGCTGGGCGGATTCCCCGCGGCCCTGCGGCTCGCGAAGAAGGCGGCGGGCATCCCGGAGGGCGACGACGTGAATCTGAAGGTCTACCCGCCGAAGAAGGGGCCGCTGGAGATGATTCTGGAGGAGCCGCCCGAGAACAGCGACCCGCAGGCGGCGGTGGCGGCGCTGGCCGCCGGGATGCGAGAGCTCCAACCGGCGGTTCGGCAGCTGCGAAGCCTCGGGATCCTGGGCGCCGAGCGGGGAGTCCTGTCGATGCCGGAGATCTCCCCCACGCCCTGAGAGGATGCGAGCGCCGCTCGGCACGTCGAGCGGAAGAATCCCAACCCCCTCGCGAGGTTGCACCCAGGCGCGCAACCCCTGGCTCGCCTGGGGATTCAGGCGACCGCGGCGCCCGGGAGCCGAGGCAATCGCGGAGACGCTGACCGCTCTTTCCCTTGCCGGTTGAATTTCGGGAGCCGACTGGACCAGAATGTCGCCGGCGCGACCGACCGGCGCCCAGAGGTCCGTCCAGCTTCCGATGAACATCCTGCTGCTTCGACCGGTCCCGTCGAACGAGCGCTTCGGACTCGGGCCCTTCTTCCGGATCGAGCCGCTCGGCATGGAGTACATCGCCGCCGCGCTCGCGGCCCGGGGCCACCGGGTCACGCTCGTCGATCTGCGCTTCGGCCGCTCGCTCGCCTCCACGATGCGCCGGTCGCGTCCGGGCCTCGTGGGAATCGCCGCGATGCACGCCCTCGAGACCGACGACGTGCTGGCGCTCGTCCGGCGCGTGCGCCGGCTGTCCCCCCAGGTTCCAATCGTCGTCGGCGGTCACACGGCGGCCGCCTGCCCCGGTCCCTTTCTCGTGCCGGAAGTGGCGGCGGTCGTCCTGGACGACGGCGAGCGGACTCTGCCGGAGGCGTGCGATACGCTCGAGCGCGGCGGATCGCTTGCGGGCGTGCCCGGACTGGCGCTGCCCGACGGGGCCGGAGGGGCCATCCGGACCCCGGGCGAAACGGGCGGCCTCGATCTCGACGAGGTGCCCCTGCCGGCGCGGCACCATCTGGCGGGCTGCCGCCGGGAGTACGCCTGCCTGGCGCACCGGCCCGCGTGGCTCGTCGAGACGGCGCGCGGCTGCCCGTTCCGCTGCTCCTTCTGCTCGATATGGCAGCTGCACGCGCGCGCCGTGCGCGAGCGCTCGATCGAATGGGTCTGCCGCGATTTCGAGTCGGCGGGGGAGCACATCTTCGTCGCCGACGATCTCTTCTGGCACCACCCGGCGCGCAGCCTTGAGCTGGCGCGGGAGCTGCGCCGCCGGAACGTGCGGAAACGGTGGATCCTGGTCCAGAGCCGGGTGGACCTCGTCGGCCGCCACCCCGAGCTGCTCGAGGCCTGGCGGCCGCTCGCCCGGGACTTCGACATCTTCTTCGGATTGGAGGCCGCCACCGACGAAGGGCTCGGCCATCTGGTGAAGGATGCGACCGTCGCCCAGACCCTGCGCGGCGTGGAGACGGCCCGCCACTTCCGCTACGGCGTCACCGGGAACTTCGTCGTCGATCCGGCATGGGGGGAGGCGGACTTCGAGAGGCTGTGGGACTTCGTGGAGCGCCACCGTCTGTACCAGGCCGGCTTCACGATCCTCACGCCTCTGCCCGGCACAGCCTATTTCGACGAGATGCGGCCGAAGCTGAGAGCGCGCTCCTGGTCGCACTTCGACATGCACCACCTGCTGTGGGAGCCGGCGCTCGGCGCGCGCCGCTTCTTCGAGCTGTACTGCCAGACGTGGCGGCGATCGGTCCTGAACCTGCGGGGCCGGAAAGCGATGTGGCAATGGATGCGGGAGGTCGATCCGCGCAACGCGCTCTTCCTGCTGCGCGCGCTGCGCCGCAGCCAGCGGCTCATGGATCCCGCCCATTATCTCGCGGAATACGATCTGGCGGCTTCTCCCGAGCCTTTCATCGCGCGGGCTTCGGCCCCCGCGACGCCCCGGGCCCCTTTCGGCGCCGCAGCGTTGGGGACGGCGGGACGGCTGCCGTCCGCGCGGCCATCCGCGCCGGCGCCTTTCTGAGCCCCGGCAAATAAAAAGGGGCCGCCGAAAACTGCCCGGCGACCCCTTGGGAAGTGGGGGAAAATTCAGGCGGCCACTAGCTTTTTTTCGCCGCCTCCTGCGCGCCGGCACCCATGTGCCGGTTGATGGTCTGCATCAAGGACCGCGCCCGAGCGGGGGTGGTCAGCTTCGTGTTGACGAGAATCTCCGTTCCCGAAACGGGCGAGCCGTACAGCGCTTCGTTCGCCTCCTTGTCGGGCTTCACGACGGAGCCATCCAGAGCCGCTCCGACGAAAAGTCCCTTGGAGCGCGACCAGGAGAGAATCTGCGCATGCAGCTGGGCGTCGGTGGCCGCTTGGGCCGTCCGGCCGACGGGGCCGGCCGTGGCCGCCGCCTCGGCTCCGATCGTGAACTTGTCGGAGAGCAGGTGGCTGACTCCGCTATCGTTCATGATCAGCAGCACCATGTCGGCCGACTGGCCGCCGATTTGCCAGCCGACGCTCGCTCCGCCGATCTCATAGAACGCCGGCGGGCTCATCTTCCCGTCCGCCTGACGGCAGGAAGCGACGCCTTTACCGGCCTTGCCGCCGACGATGAAGGCGCCTTTCGCGACGTTCGGAAAGATCAGGATGCAATTGGCCTTGGCCATAAGCTCGTGCGGAATCCCCTTGTCGGGAGCGTTGGTCAGAGCGTTGAGGACGGCCGAGGCCTCCTGCAGCGTCTTCGTATCCTTCGTGTCGAGACCGCCCTTGTGGGTCTCAGCGGCCGCAAGCGTCGATAACGCCAGAAGCAGCGCGAGCGGAAGTGCAAGGAACGCGTTTCGCGTGGGCTTCAGCATCGTGCCCCTCCTTTTCCTTCCTCGTGGGTTTCCTGAATCGGTCTCGTTCCGCCCGAGGATTACGGAACCGAAACCTGATGCGCGATTCAGGTTCAATACGACGATACAGCCACACATACTACTGCGCCCCCCGATCCCCGACTATGGGGCAAAACCCTACCCCGCGAGGGCGTCTTCCGGGCGCGGAAGTCACCTCGATGCGTCGTCCTAAGTTATTTGGGACGATAAGGATACGGACGTCGAGAGGACGGGGCGGGAAATGAGGCTTACAGGGGAAGCTTGCGCAGCCGCAGCGCGTTGGCGATGACCGAGACGGAGCTGAACGACATGGCGGCGCTGGCGATCATCGGATTGAGGAGCCACCCGAACCGAGGGTAGAAGACGCCCGCCGCGAGGGGGATGCTCAGGGCGTTGTAGAAGAAGGCGAAGAACAGATTCTGACGGATGTTGCGAAGGGTCGCGCGGCTCAGCGCCCGGGTCCGTGCGATACCCCGGAGATCGCCTTTCACCAGCGTGATTCCCGCGCTCTCCATCGCCACGTCCGTTCCGGTTCCGAGAGCGATGCCGACGTCGGCCTGAGCCAACGCCGGAGCGTCGTTGATTCCGTCGCCCGCCATCGCGACGACGCGCCCTTGCGCCTGGAGGCGGCGGACGACCTCCCCTTTCTGCTCGGGGAGAAGCTCCGCCGCCACTTCGTCGATGCCGAGCTCCCGGGCTATGGCCTCGGCGGTCGTCCGCGAATCGCCCGTGGCCATCACGACCCGGATCCCCTCCTGATGGAATCGCCGGATCGCCAGGCGCGTCGATTCCCGCAACGTGTCGGCCACCGCCAGCAGGCCGGCGGGGCGCCCCTCGATCGCGACGAAGACGACCGTCTTTCCAGCCTCCCCCATCTCCCGCGCTTTCGCGGTGAGCGCGCCGGCTGGGATCCCCTCCTCCAGCATCAGCGGAAACGTTCCGACCGCGACCGCCTTTCCGTCGACGCGGCCCAGGACCCCTTTGCCCGGGACGGCCCGGAAGTCCGTGACCCTGCCTGCCGGGAGATTGAGGCGCCGGCCCCCGGCGACGATCGCCGCCGCGAGAGGATGCTCGCTCGCTTGCTCGAGCGAATAGGCGAGCCGCAGCATCTCCGTCTCCTCCACGCCGGGCGCCGTGTGATACTCGACGAGCTGCGGCTTCCCTTCGGTGAGGGTTCCCGTCTTGTCGACCACCAGGGTGTCGATGCGGGCCATGGTCTCGAGCGCCTCCGCGCTCTTGATCAGGATGCCGGCGGTCGCACCACGCCCCGTGCCCACCATGATGGCGATGGGGGTCGCCAAGCCCAGGGCGCAGGGACAGGCGATGATGAGGACCGAAACCGCGGCCAGGAATGCATGGGCGAGGCGCGGCTCGGGGCCGATCCAGGCCCAGGCCGCGAACGTGACGGCCGCGACCGCCAGCACGGCGGGCACGAAATAGGAAGCGATGCGGTCCGCGACGCGCTGAATGGGGGCGCGGCTGCGCTGCGCTTCGCCGACCAGCCGGACGATGCGCGCCAGAAGCGTGTCTTCGCCGACCTTTTCGGCGCGGAGGATCAGCCATCCGAGGCCGTTCACGGTCGCGCCCACGACCCGATCCCCGGCGCGCCGCTCGATCGGAATCGGCTCCCCGGTGACCATCGATTGATCCACCGAGCTGGCTCCCTCCACCACGATCCCGTCCACGGGGATCTTCTCGCCGGGGCGCACCCGGAGAAGGTCCCCTGGCCTCACGGCGGAGAGGGGGACGAGCTCCTCCCTCCGATCCGCGTCGATTCTCAAAGCGGTCGGCGGCGCGAGGCTCAGAAGCGCCCGGATGGCTCCGCCGGCGCGGCTTCGCGCCCGCAGCTCCAGGACCTGGCCCAGCAGGACGAGCACGGTGATCACTGCGGAAGCCTCGAAGTAGAGGGCCGCCTCGCCTCCCGGGCCGCGGAAGGATCGCGGAAAGAGTCCCGGCGCCAGGACGGCGGCGACGCTGGACGCATACGCGGCGCCCGTCCCGAGCGCGATGAGGGTGTACATGTTCAAGCGCCGGCTTCGCAGCGAAGCCGCGCCGCGCTGGAAGAAAGGAAATCCTCCCCACAGGACTACGGGAGTCGCCAGCAGGAATTCGGTCCAGGCTTCGCCGCGCGGAGAAACGACGCGATCGAGTGCCTGGATGCCCGTCATGTGAAGCATGTCGAGGAGAAATAGTGGAAGGGTGAACGCCAGGCTCACCCAGAAGCGCCGAGTCATCTCGGAGAGCTCGGGATTCTCCTCCTCTCCTGTGCCCGGAACGAGCGGCTCGAGCGCCATGCCGCAAATCGGGCAGGGCCCGGGGCCGGTCTGACGGATTTCCGGGTGCATCGGACAGGTGAAGATCGCCCCCGAGACCGTCGCCGGGGCGGGCTTCTCGATCGAGATCGGCGCCGAGGGGCCGGAAGCGGGTCGGGCCGAGAGGTATTTCTCCGGCGCCGCCTTGAATTTGTCGAGGCACCACGCGCTGCAGAAGTAGTAAGTGCTCCCGCGGTGCTGGTGCTTTCCGGCGGCGCCGGCGGGGTCCACGTCCATCTCGCACACGGGATCCTTGAACGTCTTCGCACCGGTGGGTCGAGACGGATTGACTCCGGACTCCATGGTCGCCTCCCGCCAGCTCAAACCGGGAAAGATGATAGAGGATTCCGGGGCGATTGGCTCAGCTCTTCGCGAGACCGAAAGCCTCCTCCGCCCGCCGGGCCAGCTCACGGCCGATAGCCAGCGCCGCGGTGGCGGCCGGGGACGGGGCGTTGAGGACGTGCAGCGCGCCGGGAGAGGAGACGATGCGGAAGTCGTCCACCAGGCTGCCGTCGGGGTCGACCGCCTGGGCCCGGACGCCGGATCCTCCCGGAGCCAGGTCCTCTTGGCGAATCTCCGGAACGAGCCGCTGGAGGGCCCGCGTGAAAGCCGACTTGCTCAGGGATCGGAGCATCTCGCCGCCTCCCGTCCGCCAATTCCGGCGGACCATCGCCCAGAAGCCGCGGAAGGCCAGAGTGGAAGCCGTCTCGCCGAGGCTGATCCGCCCGAGACGGTAGCCTTCCCGGGCGAAGGCGAGGACGGCGTTCGGGCCCGCTTCCACCTCGCCGCCAACGCCGCGGGTGAAATGGACCCCTAGAAACGGGAACCGCGGATCGGGGACGGGGTAGATGAGGCCGCGCACCAGGTGCCGGCGGTCGGGCCGCAGGCGATAGTACTCTCCCCGGAAGGGGACGATCCGCGCCGCCGGGCAGGCCCCGGAAAGCGCCGCCACGACGTCGGAGTAGAGCCCGGCGCAGTTCACCATCCATTTAGAACGGAAGACGGTTAGTGGCGTGCGCAGCTCGAGCGCCCCCGGAGCGCCGCTTACCCCGACGAGCCGCGCCTCGGTCCGCACCGCGACCCCGCGCTGCTCCAGCTTCCCGGCGATCTTCTCCGCCACTTCCCGGAAGTCGACGGTGCAGGTTTCGGGAGAGTGAAGGGCCGCGAGACCCCGCGCGTGAGGCTCCAGCTCGCGCAGCTCCTCGGGAGCGAGCCGGCGCAGCCCTGCGACCCCATTCGCCGCGCCGCGCTGATGGAGAGTCTCCAGTCGCGGCAGCTCGTCCTGCGAGACGGCGACGATCACCTTTCCGGTCCGGCGGATCGCCACGCCGCTCTCGTCGCAGAATCGGCAGAGCAGGCGCGCCCCCTCGACGCAAAGCTTCGCCTTCCGCGAGCCCGGCACATAGTAGATTCCCGAATGGATCACGCCGCTGTTGTGCCCCGTCTGGTGGGCCGCGAGGCGGTTTTCCTTCTCGAGCACCGCGAGCCGGAGGCGGGGGAGCGCCTCGGAAATCGCCAGCGCCGTCGCCAGGCCGACGATCCCTCCGCCGATCACCGTGACGTCGAAGCGGCCGGATTCCATCAGGCCCCCGAGGCGCCGTTCATGCCGGCTGATAATCCTCGAGGATCGGAGAGGAGGAGTGCAAACGGAGAAGGTCGAGCGCGGCGAGGAGGACGCGCTCCTGGAGCTCCGGGCGATCCGGCTCGCCGAGGGGGTAGCCCATCGGGAAAGGCACGCAGAGCGTGCGCGGCGGCCGGACGCGCACCGCCACCTCCTTGAGCAGCGACAGGGAAACGGTGGGGATCCCGGCCGACTCGACGAAACCCTGGATCAGACCGACGGTCTGATTGCACATCGGTCAGACGGGGGTTAGGAGGACCCAGTCGGGCCGATCTTCCTTGAGCCGGCGCGCGACTTCGGGGGCCGATTCCACCAGCAGCCGCGCCGGGGCGGTGATCGATCCCATGAAGCTGAAATGGCGGTGATTCGGCGGCCCGAGGACCCGGCGCGCCGCAAGCTCGCGCAGCCGATCCAAGGGAAACGCCAGATTCGGATCGCGCTCGATCCCGGTCCGATCGAAGGAGCGGCTCTTGTGGGCGCAGCGCAGGGACTTCACCGCCACGGCGTCGGAAATCTCCCGGAAGCTCCAGTCTCCGCCTCGAATCGTCTCGTCGAACGGAGCCTGCTCGGAGAGGTGGAGCGCCGCGGTGGTGATCAGCGCGCCGCGCGTCTCGGCAAGAGGCTTCTCCAGACGCGTCATCGCCTTCCAGGTGGAGACGCGATACCGATACAGCTTCATGAAGCTGCGGTCGGCGAACGAAAGATCGTCGAGCTCTGCCATCGATGGAGTTCCCTCGCTGCGCCGCCGAGCTTGGCTAGCGCAGCGGCATCCCGAGCCAGCGCGGATAGCCGTCGAGCAGCGCCGAAACCAGTCCGGCCGCGGCGCCCGCCGCGAGGAAGACGGCCGCGGCGGCCAGGAGCTGCGCCAGGATTCCCCGCTTCCTCAGCCCGAGGACGGCGCCCGCTTGAGCCGCCAGGAGCAGCGCCGGCACCCACAGAAAGCCGCGCCATCCATGGGAGCACCAGGGACAATGGGGCGGCGCGGCGTGGTGGACGTCGCAATGCCGCGCGGCCCCGGCCCACGCCCAGGTGCAGCCGCATCCGAAGACCAGATTGCATAGGTTCAAGAGGAAGAGGAGGGAAGCCGTCCACGCGCCGCCCAGGACGATGACTTCTCGGATCGACATCTTCAAGAGTCCTCCGGCCGCCCTCAGTATGGGCGAGACGGGCCCGGCGGGCAACCGCGCGCGAGGCGGCTTATAATCCTCCGCTCGGATCCGGCGGGAGGAGCTCCGTGAAAGTCGTCTATTCCGACGGGTATCTGCTCAAACTCGGGGAGCACGTCTTTCCGGCGATCAAATATCGCCGCGTCAAGGAGAGGCTGCTGGAAGAAAAAGTGATCCGGGAAGCGGATCTCGTCGTTCCCGAGCCGGCGACCGACCAGGATCTCCTCCTGGTGCACACCCCCTCCTACGTCCAGAAGCTGAAGAGCGGAGCTTTCTCCCCGGTCGAAGTGATGCGGATGGAGGTGCCGTACTCGCGCGAGCTCGCGGAGGCCTTCTTCCTAGCCGCCGGCGGGAGCATCGCGGCGGGCCGGCTGGCGCTCGAGGAAAAAGTCGCCGCCAACCTGGGCGGGGGATTCCATCACGCCTTTCCGGAGCATGGCGAGGGATTCTGCCTGGTCAACGACGTGGCGGTGGCGATCCGCCGGCTTCAGAAAGACCGGACCGTCGGGCGGGCGATGGTGGTCGACTGCGACGTGCACCACGGAAACGGAACGGCCGCGATTTTCATGAAGGATCCGGAAGTCTTCACCTTCTCCATCCACCAAGCCAACAATTACCCGGCCTGGAAGCCGCCCGGCGACCTCGACATCAACCTCGCCGACGGCGTCGAGGATGCCGAATACCTGCGGCGGCTCGAAGAGGGGCTCTCGGACTCGCTCGGCCGGTTCACGCCGGAACTGCTCTTCTACGTGGCGGGCGCCGATCCCTACACCGAGGACCAGCTCGGCGGCCTGAAGGTCAGCCGAGAGGGCCTGGCGCAACGGGATCGGCTGGTCCTCGCCGCCGCGCGGGATCGCCGGATCCCGGTGTGCATCACACTGGCCGGCGGCTACGCGGTGCGCGTCGAGGACACCGTCGAAATCCACGTCACGACCATTCGCGCGGCCCAAGAACTCCTGGGAGCCTCTTCGCCCCCCGCCTGAACCCGCTCAAGACGGGACCTTCCGCCTGTCCAATTATAGATGTTGCGCTCCGGAAAATGGGCTGGTAGCATTTCCCCTAGGTTATCTCTCTTCGTTGCATCGATCACAGCGTCACCGGCAAAGCGTCGGCGGCAGGAGAGGCCCTATGGGCTCCTTCCTTCGCGCGAGCCTCGTTTTCCTCCAGCTTTCAGCGGCCCTGGCCGGCCTTCCGCTCCTCGCCGGAACCACCGGCGACCTGAAAGGCCGCGTGCTCGACGCAGCGCTCCAGCCTCTCCCGGGCGTCACCGTCACGGCGCGTAACGCGGGCTTGGCCCTGGCCGAGCGCGGCACGGTCAGCGACGCGGCGGGAAACTACCGGATCCCGGGGCTGCCTCCCGGAAGCGGCTACCGCGTGCGGGTCTCCCTCCCCACCTTCGCACCGGTGGAATTCTCCGACGTGACGATCACCGCCGGCGGCGTGACGACGCTCGACGCCGTGCTGCGCCCGGCCACCGAGCTGCAGGAGACGGTGCGGGTTCCGGGGAAGACGAGCGTCGTCGACACCGAGAGCGTGGTGACCTCCAGCACCTTCACCTCGCAGTTCATCGCCAGCCTGCCGCTCCTGGGCCGCAACTATCAGGACCTCCTCACGCTGGCCCCGGGCGTGACCGACATCTACGAAACCGGCAACCCCAACATCCACGGCGCCCGGGACACCTCGGTCGTCACCCTGGTCGACGGGGTGAGCACGACCGATCCCTTCACCGGTTACTACGGGCAGCAGCTGAACGTGGAGTCGATCGAGGAGCTCGAGGTGATCACGGCCGGAGCCACGGCGGAATTCAGCCGGGCTCAGGGGGGCTTCGCCAACATCATCACGAAGTCGGGCGGCAACGAGTTCCGGGGAACGTTCAAGTTCTTTATGAGAACGAGCCGCCTGGACGGCGACGGCGCCGGCATCGATCCTCCCGAGCTGACGTACGGCTTCCGCGGAGCGGAGAGCTTCCGCGACCTGCGGTTCACCGACCTCTACCCGTTCCTCTCGGTCTCCGGCCCGCTCCTGCGGGACAAGCTCTGGTACTACCTTGCCGGAGAATATCTGCAGATCGAGACTCCCAGGAATTTCCTGAGCCAGGCCATCGTCTCGCGGGAGCGCGGCGCCCGCGAGTTCGGGAAAGTCACCTGGCAGGCCGTTCCCGTCCACAAATGGGCGCTCTCCGCCATCGTGGATCGCACCGTGATGCCGGATCTGGGGGTGAGCACTCTCAAGGACCGGCGGTCGGGCTATCTCTACAAGCGCGGCGGGCCGACTTACACCCTCAAGGAGAGCGCCGCCTTCTCCCCGAACCTCCTGCTCGACTCCACCCTCGGGTGGTTCGACAACAGCTTCGAGCGGCGGCCGAACACCGATCCCGACACGAACGGCAACGGCATCCTCTTCGTCGACGACCGGCCGGAGCTGGGAGGGAACGGAGACGGGATTCTCCAGGCCCGTGAGCGCGATTCCGGCGAGGATTGGGATCGAGACGGCGCTTACGATCTTTTCGAGGATTTCAATCACAACTCCCTCCTGAGCCCGGGGGAGGATCTGGATCACGACGGCCGGCTCACCCGCAGTGGCTGTGAGGGCCGGGAGCATGAGGACGAGGACTGCGACGGAGTGCTGGGGCACGAGGTCGATCTCAATCAGAACGGCATCCTGGATCCCGAAGACGACTCCGGATTTGATTGCGGGGGGGGTGTGGTGTGCGGCACTGGAAACGGACGATTCGATACCGAGGATTTAAACGGGAACGGCGTCCTGGACGTCGTGGGCGATTCGGGGCAAAGCGCGTTTCCGTTCTGGTTCGATCGCAACGCCGACGGGAGGGTCGAGGCCGGCGAGTATCGGGCCCCGCTTCCGCCCGACCTGGACTATTCGACCGACGCCGAGGGGAGGACGACCGGCCCGAATCCCCTGGAGTTTCTCGATCACCGCAAACGCTTCGTCTGGCGCGAAGACCTGTCGATCTATCGGGAGATCGGGGGAGACAGCCACGACATCAAGCTGGGCGTTGCGTTCGAGCACGAGGCCTATCATCAGGATATCCTGCAGCGTCCCATCCTCACTTTTCCCTCGCGGCAACAGTCCGCCGGGATCGGAGGCTCATCCTCCTCCTCCCCCTCTCCGGGCACGGTGACCGCCAGCATGGCCTTCCCGATCCAGGCGGAGAACGCGGCCGTCGGCGACGACGTCGGAATCTATTTCCAGGACACTTACAAACCGCTTCCCAACCTGTCCCTGGGGCTGGGGCTGCGCGTCGATCTGGAAAACGTGCACGCGCCGGGCTTCCAGCCTTTCGATCCGCGGCGGGAGCGCGATCGTTTCGACGCCCTGATGGGCGTGAGCGGCCTCGACACGAACCCGATGGACACTCTCGAGCAGGGGGGGCTGGCGTCGGATCCGCTCTACCGGGACAATCCGACCGGCTCTGTCGTCTCGCAAATCTCTTCCGTGGCGAGGCAGCTCGCGCCCAGCAGCTTCACCCGCCACAACGTCATCGTGGACATGTTCAGCCCGCATCTCACGGACATCCTGGGGCACTCCCCGACGCGCGCCGATCTTCTGGCCCTCGGATTCCGGGTCCGCGAGCCTCAGGAAATGCGGATTCAGAACGCCAACGTGGCGCCCCGGCTGAGCGCGAGCTGGGACCCGGCCGGGGACGGGAAGGCGAAAGCCTTCGCCTCGTGGGGCCGCTTCTACGACAAGCTCTTCCTCAATGCGGTCACCGGAGAGCAGGGTCCGGACGAGCTGACGCGCTATTACGATTTCGACGAGGACGGGGTGCAGTCCGGGATTCCGAACAACCAGCTCGGAGGTCTGAAATCGGAGTCTCCGCTCTCGGCCTTCCAGGTGGATCGCGGCCTGAGCACGCCCTACACCGACGAGCTCACGGCCGGCTTCAGCCACGAGCTGGCCCCCGAGCTTTCCCTGTCCGTCACGTACGTCCGCCGGGACTACCGGCAGCAGCTGCAGTACGTCGACATCAACCACCACACGACAATCGATCCCTACACCGGACAACTATCGGACCTGTTCGGAGCAGAATTGAAGCCCGACAAGAAGCTCGACCCCCCGGTCGATCCCAGCTTCCTGCGGAATCCGAACCAGCGCATTTCCGACGGGCTCCCCGATCTCTACATCGAGAACCCGATGTTCAACCGCGTCTTCCGGCTCGGGAATCTCAACGCCCAGGCCTATCGCGGATGGGAGGTCGAATGGGTGCGTCGGTTGAGCAGGAAATGGCAGATGCAGGCGAGCTACACCTGGTCCCGCACCTGGGGAGACGCGGAGTCCTACGTCTCCGAGCAGGGCGACGATCCGTCCGTGGCGGAATTCGAGAAGGGATACCTGGCGTACGATCAGCGCCATGTGGTCAAAGTCAGCGCCGTGACGTACTTCCCCAGAGACTGGCGCCTGGCATGGCGCACCCAATGGGCCTCCGGGACGCCCTACTCGTCGGTCTACCGGGGAGGCGCCCAGGACGACGTCGGATATGGACAGAGTCGGCTCCTGTACGGGAGATTCCACGGGCTGGGCTTCCTCCGCGAAAACCGGAACGTGCACCGCAATCGCGCGACCTACGACTTTAACTTCCGCGTCGAGAAGAACTTCGTCCTGGGGAAGGCCGGCGCCGCGGGGTTTTTCGAGGTATTCAACGCGCTCAACAGCGACGACCTGAGAGTCGACGAAATGAGATTGTGGTGGGCCGGCCTCGGCATTCCGCATCAGTACACGGCCCTCGAAGGCGAGCGGCGCTTCGGGCGCCGGTTCGAGTTCGGGGTCCAGATCGACTTCTGAGCCTTGAGGCGGCTGCCTCTCTGCGGTAGACTTCCGGCTTTCCGGAGGCCCGATGCAGGACACGCTCGCGCCGCTGACGATCGAGGGTCACTTCCTGCTGCACCAGATGTTCCGGGTGCGCTGGGAGTCCTGGAAGGCGCTCGCCCCCGAGACACGGCGCGCCGTCGCCGGGGAGGCGGCCGCGGCGCTCGGCGAGATGGAGAAGCGGCCGGGAGGGACCAGCGCGGCGGCGGCGATTCTCGGGCACAAGGCCGACCTGATGCTGATCCATTTCCGTCCGACGCTCGACGATCTGCAGCAGGCCGAGCTGGACGTCTCGCGCCTGGGGCTCTCCGGCCAGCTCGAGCCGGCGGACTCCTACGTCTCGGTCGTCGAGCTGGGCCTCTACGAGATGACGCTGAAGATCCACGAAGAGCTCGAGGGGAAGGGCTTGAAGCCGAACACCCCCGAGTTCGACAGTCTGCTGGAGGAGGAGCTCGCCCGCCAGCGCGAGCGCCTGCGCGGCCGGCTCGATCCGGTCTTTCCGCCGCGGCGGTACGTCTGCTTCTATCCGATGAACAAGAAGCGCGGCGAGATCAAGAACTGGTACGCCGAGCCGGTTCGCCGGCGGGCCGCGATGATGCGGGAGCACGGCATGATCGGCCGCCGCTACGGCGAGCGGGTCACCCAGATCATCTCCGGATCGATCGGCTACGACGACTGGGAGTGGGGCGTCGACCTGTTCGCCGACGACCCGCTGGTCTTCAAGAAGCTGGTCTACGAGATGCGTTTCGACGAAGCCAGCTCCTGGTTCGGAGAGTTCGGGTCCTTCTGGGTCGGCCTGCAATTCCACGCCTCCGATCTTCCCCGATACCTCGAAGGAAGGACCCCCGGTTTCGGCCGGCGCCCCAGCTGACCCTTCCCGGAACCCGGTCCGCATCGCGTCCGTACATTAATAATGTTGGGGGGTCCGGGTGTCCGGATCCGGGACGCCGGGGTTCCGGAAGCGAACGAGACACGCCTTTGCCACGGCCGGTGGCGGCCACGTATGAGACGGGATTCCAGGGGCTTGCGCGATCGGCCTCACGTGGCACGGCCCTTGCCATCTACCCCGCCGCCGGCTCGAATCCGCCGGATCCACAAAGGAGACTGACATCGATATTCAGCGTCCGTCCGTGGCGGCGAAGCGCCGCAAGCAACGGATTGCGCTCGTGGCGGGGACCGTCCTGCTCCTGGTCCTGGTGACGGTGGGACTCTCCCGGCTGGAGCCGGCCGCGCCTTCCATCGAGCGCGCCACCGTCTGGGTGGATACCGTCAAGCGCGGCTCGATGCTCCGGCAGGTGCGGGGCACCGGGAGCCTGGTGCCCGAGGAGATCCGCTGGATCCCGGCGGTCACGGAGGGACGGGTGGAGCGGATCAAGACGCTGCCCGGGACGGTGGTGAAGGCCGACACCGTGCTCCTCGAGCTGAGCAATCCCGACGTCGGCCTCGCGGAGCGCGACGCCGCCTCGGAGCTGAAGGCCGGCGAGGCCGAGCTGCTCAACCTGAAGGCCCAGCTGCAAAGCCAGCTCCTGACGCAGCAGGCGGCCGCGGCACTCGTCCAGGCGGACTACCGGCAAGCCGCCATGCAGGCCGACGCCGACGCGCGGCTCGCCGCCGACGGGCTGGTCGCCGACATCACGAAAAACATCTCCAAGCTGCGCGCCGAGGAGCTCGAAGGGCGCTCCGGGATCGAGCAGAAGCGCCTGGACGTCGCCGCGCAGGCGGCGGAGGCGCAGCTCGCGGTCCAGCAGGCGCGCGTGGGGAGACTGAAGGAAGCCCACGATCTGCGCAAGAGCCAGCTCAACGCGCTGAAGGTGCGAGCCGGAGTGGAGGGGGTCCTGCAGCTCATTCCCGTCGAGGTGGGACAGCGCGTTTCGCCGGGCGCGAACCTGGCGCGCGTCGCCGAGCCGGGGCGCCTGAAGGCGCAGGTACGGATCGCCGAGACGCAGGCCCGGGACATCCAGATCGGGCAGGTGGCGTCCATCGACACGCGCAACGGCATCATCGCCGGGCGGGTCTCCCGGATCGATCCTTCCGTGCAGAACGGCACGGTCACCGTCGACGTCGCGCTGACCGGCGAGCTGCTGCGCGGCGCCCGGCCCGATCTGACGGTGGACGGAACGATCGAGCTGGAGCGGCTCGAGAACGTCCTGTACGTCGGCCGTCCGGCGTTCGGTCAGGAGAAGAGCACCGTGAGCCTCTTCCGTCTCGCCCCCGGCGGCAAGGAAGCCAACCGGACCCAGGTCAAGCTGGGCCGCAGCTCGGTGAACACCGTGGAGATCCTGGAGGGGCTCAAGGAGGGAGAGCAGGTGATCCTTTCGGACACCTCGGCGTGGGACTCCTACGATCGCGTCCGATTGAATTGACGGTCCGAATCCATTCACGAAGAGAGGAGCGGGATCCATGAACAGTTCGGCTCAGCCCCTGATCGCCCTGGACGGCGTGACCAAAGTCTTCTACACGGATGAGGTCGAGACGCATGCCCTTTCGGGCGTTCAGATGGAGATTAAGAACGGCGAGTACGTCTCGATCGCCGGACCGTCGGGATGCGGCAAGTCCACGCTGCTCTCCATCCTGGGACTGCTCGATTCCCCGACCGAGGGGTCGTTCCTGCTCAACGGGCGCCCGGTGCAGGATCTGAATCTCTCGGATCGCGCCCGGATCCGCAACCGGGAAATCGGGTTCATCTTCCAGAGCTTCAACCTCATCGGCGATCTCACCGTGTTCGAGAACGTGGAGCTTCCGCTCACCTACCGGGGCATGAAGGGGAGCGAGCGCAAGGGACGGGTGAACGAGGCCCTCGAGAAAGTGGGGATGGCCCATCGGGCCCGCCACCTCCCGAGCCAGCTCTCCGGAGGGCAGCAGCAGCGCGTCGCGGTGGCGCGAGCCCTCGTCGGCAGCCCTCTGATGCTGCTCGCGGACGAGCCGACCGGGAACCTCGACTCCAAGAACGGCGATGCGGTGATGGAGCTGCTGCGGGAGCTGCACCGGGGAGGCGCGACGATCTGCATGGTGACCCACGATCAACGCTTCTCGCGGCACGCGGACCGCACGATCCATCTCTTCGACGGGCGCATCGTGGAGGAGACGATGGAGGCGGCGCGGTGAAGTCGCTCTGGCAGGATGTGCGCTATGGCTTCCGCCTGCTCGTCCACCAGCCCGGATTCACGACGGCCGCGATCCTGACGCTGGGGCTCGGGATCGGCGCCAACACGGCGCTCTTCTCGGTCATCCACGCGGTCCTCCTCAAGCCGCTGCCCTACGCCGACGCCGACCGGATCATGATGGTCTGGTCCAATAATCTCTCCAAGGGATGGGACAGCTTCGCCGTTTCCCCGCCCGATTTCCTCGACTTCAAAAAACGCAGCAGGCGATTCGAGACGATGGTCGCCTTCCAGAGCGAATCGCTGGTCCTGACCGGCGATGCCGAGCCGGAGCGTCTCGACGGAATGCTCACGACCGAAGGGTTCTTCGAGCTCTCCGGCGTGCAGCCGGCGCGGGGCCGCGGATTTCGACCGGAGGAATTCGGGGAAGGAAAGAACCGGGTCGTCGTGCTGAGCCATGGTCTGTGGAAGCGCCGGTTCGGATCGAATCCGGAGGTCCTGCAGAAGAGCCTGCTACTGAACGGGGAGCCCTACGCCGTGGTCGGGGTCCTGCCGGAACAGTTCCGGATTCCCATGGGGGCCGATCTGCTCGCGCCCCTCGGCTTCTCGGACGAGCGGCTGGCCCATCGCGGGAGTCGAAACCTCGTGGTGATGGGCAAGCTGCGGCCCGGCGGCACCGTCTCCGGGGCCCGGGCCGAGGTGAGCGGGATCGCCGAGAGTCTGGCGAAGCAGTACCCGGACGCCGACACCGGTTGGGGGGCGACGGTGAACCCGCTCTACGAACAAATCGTGGGAGGAGTTCGTCCGGCTCTCGTGGCGCTTTTCGCCGCCGTCGGCTTCGTGCTCCTCATCGCCTGCGGCAACGTCACCAACCTGCTTCTGGCGCACGGATCCTCGCGGCAGAAAGAGATCGCCCTGCGCGCGGCGGTGGGGGCGGGTCAGGGCCGCCTCGTCCGCCAGCTGTTGACCGAGAGCGTCCTGCTGGCGTTGGGAGGCGGAGGGCTCGGGCTGCTCCTCGGAGGATGGGGGGTCGATCTCCTGCGCGCGCTCAAGCCGGCCGGCTTGCCGCGGATCCAGGAGCTCGGGATGAATCCGACGGTTCTTCTGTTCACGCTGGGCCTCTCCCTGCTCACGGGGCTGGTGGTCGGGGTGACGCCCGCGTTCCTGATTTCACGATCCAATCTGCACGACGTCCTGAAAGAAGGCGGCCGCGGGCCCTCCCGGCTGCGGCAGCGGCTGCGGGGCCTCCTGGTCGTCTCCCAGGTGGCCCTGTCCCTCGTGCTTCTGGTGGGAGCCGGATTGCAGATCCGGAGCTTCATGCAGTTGATGGCCGTCAACCCCGGCTTCGACGCGACCAACGCGCTCACCTTCCGCGTCTCTCTCCCCGGGCAGAAGTACGCGGCGGGAGAACCGCGCTCCGACTTCTACCGGAGGACACTCGAAAGCGCACGAGCGCTGCCCGGAGTGAAAGCGGTCGCCGCCGTCAACCCGCTGCCTTTCGGAGGGGACGACCTGATCTACTCGGTGGAGGTGGAAGGGCGCCCGAGCCCCGCGGGCCAGAATCCGTCCGCCAACTGGTACTCGATCAGCTCCGACTACCTCCAGACCATGGGGATCCCGATCGTGAAGGGGCGCGGATTCACCGAGCACGACGCGCCCGGCGCCCCCCGCGTGGCGCTCATCAACGAGACGATGGCGCGCAAGGTCTTCCCCGGCGAGGACCCGATCGGGCGGAGGATCTCGATGGGGATCGATCCCGAGTCGATGCGGGAGATCGTGGGAATCGTGAGAGACGTGAAGCACTACGGACTGGAGTCCCAAGTGACGATGCAGATGTACGAGCCGTTCTTGCAGAATCCGAGCGAGGGGATGACGTTCGTGCTGCGCTCCGATGCGAACCCGGGCTCCCTGGCGCCGGCCGCGCGCCGGGCGGTGTTCGCGCTGGATCGCGACCTGCCCGTCTCCCAGGTCCAGACCCTCGAGTCCCTGATCTCCGACTCCTCCTCCCAGCGCCGGTTCAACACCGTCCTGATCGGTCTCTTCGCGCTCGTCGCGCTGGTTCTGGCGGCGGTGGGGATCTACGGCGTGGTCGCCTATTCGGTGGCGCAGCGCACCCAGGAGCTGGGCGTGCGCATGGCGCTCGGCGCGCAGAAGAGCCACATCTTCGGCATGGTGCTCCGGCAGGCGATGGGGCTGGTGACCTCGGGCGTGATCGTCGGCCTGGCGGGAGCCGCGCTGCTCATCCGGTTCATCGCCCACCTTCTCTACGGCGTCGGTCCTTTCGATGCCATGACCTTCTTCGTGACGCCGCTGATCCTGGCCGCGGTCGCGCTCCTTGCCTCGTATCTGCCGGCGCGGCGGGCGACCCGGGTCGATCCGGCGGTCGCCCTGCGGTGCGAGTAGGAGGACGCCGCCATGGGCTCCTTCCTCCAGGATCTTCGTCACGCCCTCCGGTTGTTCCTGAAGGCTCCCGGCTTCACGGCGATCGCCGTCGTGACGCTCGGGCTGGGAATCGGCGCCAACACCGCCCTGTTCAGCGTTGTGAACGCCGTCCTCATGCGCCCGCTCCCCTACGAGGATCCGCGGCGCCTAGTCCGGATCCACGGGGTCAACGCCCTTTCCGGGACCACCGCCGGTCCGGTGTCCACGCTCGACGTGGAGGACTTCCGGCGGCAGAACAGGACGCTCGAGTCGCTCGCGGCGTTGAGCAACTCCTCCGCGATCCTGACCGGAAGAGGGGAGCCCCGCCCGTTGAGCGTGGCCAGCGCCTCCTCCAGCCTGCTCCGGGTCCTGGGCGCGAAGCCTCTGCTGGGACGCTTCCTCCTGCCGGAAGAGGAGAAGGAAGGGGGTGAGCGCGTCATCGTGGTGGCCCACGAATTCTGGCGGTCCGAATTCGGAGGCGATCCGAAGGTTCTCGGACAGATGGTGACGCTGAGCGGCATTCCGCGCCGCGTCGTGGGGGTTCTGCCCTCCGGGTTCCGTTCTCCGATCCCGGGGCCGATGGGGGAGCCCGCGATCTGGCGGCCGCTGCTCGTGCCGTCTGACCTCGGGGCGCGCGGCGGCCACACGAACTGGTGCGTCGGCCGCCTGAAGCCGGGGGCGTCGGTCGCCCAGGCCCAGGCCGATCTCGACTCCCTGGCCGCGAGCATCGAAAAGACCTATCCGGAGACGAGCACCGGCTGGCGGACGCACGTCGTGCCGCTCCAGGAGGATCTCGTGGGCGAAGTCCGCCGCGGCCTGGTCGCGCTGACCGGCGCGGTCGCCCTCGTCCTGGCCATCGCCTGCGCCAATGTGGCCAACCTGTTTCTCGTCCGGGCCGCCGGAAGGACGCGGGAGATGGCGATTCGCCGGACCCTCGGGGCGAGCTCCTGGAGAATCTCCCGCCAGCTCCTGACCGAATGCCTCGTCCTCGCGGCGGCCGGCGGAACGTTCGGGCTCCTTCTCGCCACCTGGACGAAGGATTTGATTCTCGCCGCGGCCGGAGCCTCGCTTCCGGCCTGGGCCGACGTCCGGCTCGACGGCACCGTCCTGGGCTTCACCTTGGTGGTCTCGATCGTCACCGGAGTGCTGTTCGGCCTCGGCCCCGCGCTGCACGGCTTCCGATCGGATTTGGGGCGCTTCCTCCAGGAGGGGACGCGGGCGGGGATCGGCCTGGAGAAGACCCGGCTCCGGCGCCTCCTGGTGACGGGCCAAGTCGCCCTTTCCATGGTGCTCCTTGCCGGAGCGGGATTGCTGCTGCAGAGCTTGTGGCGCCTCCTGCGGGTCGACACCGGCTTTCGGACCGAAAACGTCCTCACCGTGACGCTGGCGCCGCCCCGCGCCCGGTACGCGGAGACCGGTCAGATCAACGACTTCTATCGCCGCCTCCTCGATCGGGTCGAAGCGATCCCGGGCCTGCGCGCCGCCGGCCTGATCAACATCCTGCCGCTCAGCGGCGGCTATTCGGGGGACAGCTTCCTCGTCGACGAGCACCCGCCCGTCCAGCCCGGCCAGGAGCCGAACGCGGAGCATCGCACGGTGAGCGAAGGCTATTTCACGGCGATGGGGATCCCGTTGCGCCGCGGCCGCCTCTTCACGCCGCGCGACGACGCGCAGGCGCCGCGCGTCGCCCTGATCAACGAGGCGATGGCGCGGACTTTCTTCCCCGGTGAGGATCCCATGGGCAAGCACCTCAAGTACGGCGAGTCCCGCGAGATCGTGGGAATCGTCGGCAACGTCCGTCACTTTGCGGTGGCCGAGGAGCCCAAGCCCGAGTACTACTTCCCCTTCTCCCAGGAGGACCTTTCGGAGTACACGCTCGTCGTGAGGGGCTCCGGGGATCCGGCGCCGCTGCTGGCCCCCGTCCGCGCGGCGGTCCGCGACCTGGACAAGGATCTAGCGCTCTCCAACGTCCGGACGATCGCTGATCTGGTGGACCGCTCGGTCGCCCAGCCGCGCTTTCGGGCGCTGCTCCTGGGGGCCTTCGCGGGGCTCGCGCTCGCCCTCGCGGCGGTGGGGATTTACGGGCTGACGGCCCACGTGGTGGCGCAGCGGACCCGAGAGATCGGCATCCGCATCGCTCTCGGCGCCCGGCGCTCGGACGTCCTGGCCTTGATCGTCGGGGACGGGCTCCGGCCGGTCGGGGTCGGGATGGCCGTCGGATTGGCCGGGACTTTCGCGCTGACCCGCCTGCTCGCGAGCCTGCTCTTCGGCGTCAAGCCTGCCGATCTCTCGACCTTCACGGCGGTCTCGTTCCTGCTCGGAGTCGTGACGCTTCTCGCCTGCTACCTCCCCGCCCGGAGGGCGACGCGGATCGATCCCGCCGTCGCCCTCCGGGACGAATAGGAGCTTCCATGATGATTCGCCTGCGCAACGTGGAGAAATTCTTCGAATCGGGAGCCGGTCGCACCTACGTCCTGCGGCGGGTCAATCTCGACGTCGGGGAAGGGGACTTCCTGACGATCATGGGTCCGTCCGGGGCGGGGAAGTCGACGCTTCTGGCGATTCTCGGAATGCTCGACGCGAGCTGGACCGGCGAGTTCGAGTTCCTCGGCCACCAGGTCCACACCCTGAACCGCAAGCAGCGCGCCGAGCTGAACAAGCAGTACATCGGGTTCGTGTTCCAGAGCTACCACCTCCTGGACAACCTCACGGTGTACGAGAACCTGGAGCTGCCGCTCTCCTACAAGAACATCAAGGGGAGCGACCGGGCCGGCCTGGTCTGCGACGTCCTCGATCGCTTCGGGATCGTCGGCAAGCGGGACCTCTATCCCGCCCAGCTCTCCGGCGGCCAGCAGCAGCTGGTGGCGGTGGCGCGGGCGGTGATCATCAACCCGCTTCTGATCCTCGCCGACGAACCGACCGGGAACCTCCATTCCAGCCAGGGACGGGAGATCATGGAGCTGTTCAAGAAGCTGAACGGCGAGGGGACGACGATCATCCAGGTCACGCACTCCGAGACGAACGCCGCCTACGGCAACCGGATCCTCCAGCTGATGGACGGCTGGGTGCAGCCGGAGAAGGGGCGGGAGGAAGCGCTCCAGGAGATGTGACGCCCGGTTGCGGGCGCGCGGGAGGCAAGGTGGGAATCCTCATCCAGGACGTCCGTCACGGGATCCGGGTCCTGTCCCAGAGCCCCGGGCTGAGCCTGGTGATGATCCTCACCCTCGCCCTCGGCATCGGCGCGACGACCGCCATCTTCAGCGTGGTGCACGCGGTTCTCCTCAATCCGCTCCCGTATCCCGAGCCCGAGCGGCTGGTGCTGCTGTGGGACGTCCAGCCGGGGCTGGCTCAGGCCCCTGCCTCCTATCCCGAATTCCTCGATTGGCGAGAGCGCAGCCGGAGCTTCCAGGAGGTGACGGCCCGCTTCGACGCGTCGGTCACGCTGACGGGCGGCGGCCGGCCGGAGAAGCTCAACGCCATGGCGATCTCGGCGAACCTGCTGCCGGCCCTGGGCGTGAAGCCTCTCCTCGGCCGGGGCTTCCGGCCCGACGAAGAGCTATCCGCCGCCGAGCCGGTCGTCTTGATCAGCGATCGGCTGTGGCACCGGCGCTTCGGTGGCGACCCGAAGATCCTCGGCCGGACGGTCATCCTGGACGCCCGGCCGCAGACGATCGTCGGCGTTCTGCCCGAATTCCGCTACGGCGGCCCGCGCGACCTCTGGATGCCGCTGCGGCTCGACACCGAGCGCGCCCCGCGAGGGCTGCACTTCATCGTCGTCATGGGGCGGCTCCGTCCGGGGAAGACGCTCGCCGCGGCGCGGCAGGAGATGGAGGGGATCGCGTCGCAGCTGCGCCGCGACGGCGTCACCAATCACGGGATCCTCCTGGTCGGGCTGAAGGAGCAGGTCGTGGGACGCGTCCGCCCGACGCTTCTGATCCTGTTCGGAGCGGTCGGTCTCGTCCTGTTGATCGCCTGCAGCAACGTCGCGAACCTTCTACTCGCCCGCTCGACCGCGCGCCAGAAGGAGATCGCGATCCGCCAGGCGCTCGGCGCCGGACGGATCCGGCTGATGCGCCAGTTCCTCACCGAAGGAGCGCTCGTCGCCGCGGCGGGAGGAGGTCTCGGACTGCTCCTGGCCTGGTGGGGGATGGACGGATTGATCGCCGCGGGGCAGAGCGCCGGACTTCCCCGGATGAGCGAGATCGCCGTCGATCCCGCCGTCCTCGCTTTCACGGCGGCGGCCTCGCTGCTCACCGGGTTGCTCTGCGGGCTGTTCCCGGCCTGGCAGAATTCCCGCCAAGCGCCGGGCCAGACGCTGCGCGAAGGGGGACGGCGCAGCGGCGCCGGCACCGGACGCGGCCGGCTGCGAAGCCTTCTCGTCGTCTCGGAAGTGGCCCTTTCGATCGTCCTGCTGGTCGGCGCCGGCCTTCTGATTCACAGCTTCGTGAAGGTCCTGGCGGTCCCCAAGGGGTTCGATCCCTCGGGGGTGGTCACGGCCGAGATCGACCTGCCGCCGGGAAAGTATGCGGAGCCTGCCCGGCAGGCCGCGTTCTTTCAGGATCTTCTCCAGCGCGTCCGGCCGCTGCCCGGCGTGCGGGCCGCGGCCGTCGTGAGCCACCTGCCGCTCTCCGGGCAGGACACCAACGGCGGCATCCTGATCGAAGGCCGGGCGGTGCCCACCGGCGAGGAGCCGCTCGTGGAGCTGCGCATCGCGAGCCCCGACTATTTCCGTGCCATGGGGATCCCGGTGCTTCGGGGACGGGCCTTCACGGAGGCCGACGACGCCCAGGCCCCCGCCGTCGCCGTGATCAACCAGGCGATGGCCCGGCGCCTGTTCCCTGGGCAGGACCCGATGGGGAAGCGGATCGACATGCAGTGGCTCGGCAAGGGCTGGCAGGAAGTCGTCGGAGTGGTGGGGGACGTGAAGCACGACTCCCTGGACGCTCCGACCCTGGCGGAGGCCTACGCGCCGCTGGCCCAGCGGCCGAATCCGAGCATGAACCTGGTGGTCCGCGCCGCCTCGTCGCCTGTGGCCCTGGCGGCGGCGCTCCGCGAGCGGGTCTCGGCCGTCGATCCCGATCAGCCGGTCTCGGAGATCCGGACCCTCGACCGCGTGGTCGCCGACTCGACCGTCGACCGGCGCTTCTCGACGATCCTGTTCGGCGGCTTCGCGGGCGTGGCCCTGTTCCTCGCGACGCTGGGGCTCTACGGCGTGATCGCCTATTCGGTGACGCAGCGGACCCATGAGATCGGCGTCCGGATGGCCCTGGGAGCGAGGCGCTCCGACGTCCTGCGCCTAGTCGTGGGCCAAGGGCTGCGTCTGGTGGCGGCGGGAGTCGGGCTGGGTCTGGCGGCGGCCCTGCCGCTGGCCGGTCTGCTCTCCGGCCTGCTGTTCGGGGTGCCGGCGAGAGACCCGATGACCTTCGGTGGCGTCCCGATCCTGCTCGCCGCCGTCGCGTGGATCGCCTGCTACCTGCCGGCGCGCCGGGCGACGAAAGTCGATCCCATCATCGCCTTGAGAGTCGAATAGGGAGCCGATGCCCGACTCCAGCGCCCGCCGCCGGGCGATCTTCCCCGTCGGCGGCGCTCGGGGCGCGGCGGCCCTGCCCGTTTTTCGGATCTGACATAAACTAGTTGCCACGATGAGCCTTGCCGACGAGCCTTCCCCGCGGGTCCTGATCGCCGACGACCAGACCGACGTCCTGGTCTCCTTGCGGCTGCTTCTGAAGAGCGAGGGGTACCGGATCGAGACGGTCTCTTCCCCCGCCGGCGTCCTCGCCGCACTCGACGCGGACGACTTCGACGTCGTCCTGATCGACCTGAACTACGCCCGCGACACGACCTCGGGCCAGGAAGGGCTCGACCTCCTCTCCCGCCTCGGGACGCTCGACTCCACGCTGCCGGTGGTGGTGATGACCGCGTGGGGCAGCGTCGAGCTGGCGGTGCAGGCGATGCGGCGCGGGGCGCGCGACTTCGTCCAGAAGCCTTGGGAGAACGACCGCCTCCTCGCGATCGTGCGCACCCAGGTGGAGCTGGGCCGCGCGCTGCGCAAGGGGAGACTGCTGGAGGCCGAGAACCGTTTCCTGCGGGAGGAGATCCGGCCCGAGCTGGTGGCCGAATCGCCCGTGATGAAGCCGGTCCTGGAGGTGATCGCGCGCATCGGCCCCTCCGACGCGAACGTCCTGATCACGGGAGAGAACGGCAGCGGCAAGCAAGTGGTCGCCCAGGCGCTCCATGCCGCCTCCGGCCGGGCGGGCCGCCCTCTCGTCACGGTGAACGCCGGCGGCCTTTCGGAGGGGGTCTTCGAAAGCGAGCTTTTCGGCCACGTCAAGGGGGCGTTCACCGACGCGAAGACCGATCGCGTCGGACGCTTCGAGCTGGCCGATCGCGGCACGCTTTTCCTCGACGAGATCGCCAACATCTCGCCCCGGCAGCAGGCCAGGCTGCTGCGCGTCCTGGAGACCGGGGAGCTGGAGCGCGTCGGCTCGTCGCGCACGCGCCGCGTCGACGTCCGGATCCTCTCCGCCACGAACGCCGATCTTCCGGAGGAGGTCCGCGCGGGGCGCTTCCGCCAAGACCTCCTGTTCCGCCTGAACACCATCGAGATCCGCATCCCGCCCTTGCGCGATCGCCGCGACGACATCCCGAAGCTCGCCGCCCTGTTCCTCCGCCAGCATTCCGGCCGCTATCGCAAGCGCATCGAGGCGTTCGAGCCGGCGGCGCTGCGGGCGATGATGGATCATCCCTGGCCGGGGAACGTGCGGGAGCTGGATCACGCGGTCGAGCGCGGCGTCCTCATGGCGCCGAAGGACCGGGTGCGCGCCGAGGATCTGGCCCTGACGAAGGGGCAGTCCGTGCCGCTTCCGCTGGAGGAGATGGGGCTGGAAGAGGTGGAGTATCAATTGATCAAGAAGGCGCTGCAGAAGTTCAACGGCAACGTGAGCCGCGCCGCGCAGGCGCTCGGGCTCAGCCGCAGCGCCCTTTACCGGCGGATCCAGCGGTTCGGGTTATGACCGGCAAGAAAGGCCGGAGCAGCCGCCGCCTGAGCTTCGAAGGCCGGGTGCTCCTGATGGCCTTGATGACCGGCCTGTGCGGCTCGCTCATCGCCGTCATCCTGCTGTGGAGCGGCGACTTCACGCCGAAGGTCCGCTGGACCCTCGCCGCCCTGATCGGGATGACCTGGCTGAGCTTCGCCTTCCGCCTGCGCGAGCGCGTCGTGCGCCCCCTCCAGACCGTCTCCAACCTGCTCTCGGCCCTCCGGGAAGGCGATTTCTCGATCCGCGCGCGCGGGGCGCGGCGCGGCGACGTCCTGGGCGACGTGATGCTGGAAGTGAATGCCCTGGTGGAGATGCTCCACGGCCAGCGCCTCGACGCGCTGGAGGCGACCGTCCTGCTGCGCAAGATCATGGGAGAGATCGAGGTCGCCATCTTCGCGTTCGACGCCTCCGGGAAGCTGGGGCTGGTGAACCGGGCGGGGGAGCGGCTCATGGCCCAGCCGGCGGAGCGCCTGCTGGGGCGCAACGCGGCGGAGCTGGAGCTGCTCGACTGCCTGCGCGACGACGCGCCGATGACGATCTCGCGCAACTTTCCCGGCGGGGCGGGGCGCTGGGAAACGCGCCGCAGCGAGTTCCGGCAGGGGGGCCTGCCTCTCCAGCTGCTGGTGATCACCGACTTGAGCCGGGCTTTGAGGGAGGAGGAGCGGCAGGCCTGGCAGCGGCTCATCCGGGTCATGGGGCACGAGCTGAACAATTCGCTCGCGCCGATCCGGTCGCTGGCCGGCAGCCTCGAAGCGCTCGCGGAGAAGGAGCCGCGCCCCGCCGACTGGGAGGAGGATCTGAAGAAAGGGCTCGCGGTGATCTCCGCCCGCTCGGAGTCGCTCAACCGCTTCATGGAGGCCTACGCGCGCTTGGCGCGCCTGCCGGCGCCGAAGCTGCGCGAGGTCGAGCTGGGAGCGCTGGTGCGCCGCGTCGCGGGGCTGGAGAGCCGGGCGAGGATCACGCTCCGGCCGGGACCCGAGCTGCTCGTCCGGGCCGACGGCGATCAGCTCGAGCAGCTCCTCATCAACCTTCTGCGCAACGCCGCCGACGCCGTGCTGGAGACCCACGGGAGCGTGACGGTGGGGTGGGGAAGGAACGCGACTCATTTCGACGTCTGGGTCGAGGACGAGGGGCCGGGGATCTCCAGCACCTCGAACCTATTCGTGCCGTTCTTTACCACGAAGCCGGGAGGATCGGGGATCGGGCTGGTGCTGAGCCGGCAGATCGCCGAAGCCCACGGTGGCACGCTGACGGTGGAGAACCGGCGCCGCGGCCGGGGGTGCGCGGCGCGCCTGCGGATTCCGCTGCGATGACCAACACTAGAGCGTGGTGCGCGGGAGCATCCGCTGCGGGGCGCCGAAGAACCGCTGCACGGCGGCGCGCGCCGCGGGGTAGTCGGAGACGCGCGTCATCTCCGCCCAGAGGTGGTGCCCGAACTGGAGCCACTTGTGGCTCCAGGCGGTGAAGAAGCGGAGCCGGCGGATTCCCTCGGCCGGCTCGAACCAGCGCTCGAGCTGATCGACGAAATAAGCCAAGGCCCGGCCGCATTCACTGCCTTCCTCTTCCGGAGTGCGGGGGGCCCGCTCGTTCTCGCGGCCCGCCGGCGGGGGAAAGCCCAGCTCTTCGCCGACCTGCCAGAAGATCCAGGGACGGGCGGTGACGGCCCGCGCCACCATGACGCCGTCGCATCCCGTCTCGGAGAACATGCGCGCCACGTCCTCCGAAGTCTGGACGTCGCCGTTGCCGACGACCGGGATCCGCACGGCGCGCCGCGCCGCCCCGATGGTTTCCCAGGAGGCGCGTCCCCGGCGCCCCTGGGATTGAAGCCGCGGGTGGAGCGTCACCCAGTCGGCGCCCGCCGCTTCCATGGCCTGGAGGAAATCGATCAGGTAGGGGAGGTTCTCCGACAGCCCGCTCCTCATCTTGACCGACAAAGGCTCCGCGAACTCCCGCCGGGCGATCGCCACGACTTCCGAGGCGTAGCCGATGTCGCCCATCAGCGCGACTCCCCAGTTGTGGGACAGCGCCTTCTTCACCGGGCAGCCCATGTTGATGTCGACGCCGGCGGGCCGGAGGATCTGGAGCTTCTTCGCGGACTCCCGGATGAAGCGCTCTTCGTTGGCGAGAAGCTGCGGGACGAGGTCGCGCTCCTCCTCCGTCACGAAAGTCTGCAGCGTCCCCCCGACGCGCTCCGACGGCAGCCGGCGGCTCGACAGCATCTCGGTGAAGAGGAGAGTGGAGCAACGCGCCGGAAGGTAGGCGCGGACCAGCGCCCGGAAGGCGACGTGCGAGATGCCGACCATCGGAGCGGCCAGGACGGGGAAGTCGACGCGATGTCCGCCGGCGAAGCGGATCTGCCCCAACCGCGAGGCCGGGAGGGGCGCGGCCACCGATGCCTCCCGAGGCAAAGCGGGCGATGCAGCCGGTCCTTCCACGGGAGGCGGCGGGGCGGCGAGCGGGGTCGGCATGGAGCGTTCTCCCAGGACACCCGAGCCCGGCGAGGGACTCGGGGAGCGATTATAGAACGGGTTCTTCCCCCACTTCTCGCACCTCCCCGGCCTGTGGTATATTCCGCCGCTGCGGCGGGGGCTGGCCCGCCGGCGTGACCCCGGGACGAGCCGCCGGAGCGACCATGTAAGATGATGGACCATGCGAGCACCATGGATCCGATGACCGATCCGGTCACCCCCTCCCCCCTCAGCCCGAGCTGGGGGAAGCTGATGATGTGGCTCTTCCTGATGAGCGACGCCATGTCGTTCGCGGGGCTGCTGTGCGCCTACGGCGCGGTGCGCATGGGGAACCCCCTCTGGCCGGTCCCGTCCAGCATCCTCGGCGTTCCCCTCACCGCCTTGAATACCTTCATCTTGATCTGCTCGTCCGTGACGATGGTGAAGGCGGTCGCCGCGATCCAGAAGGGGGACCAGAAAGGCCTGCGGCGGTTCCTCGCCTTCACCATGCTCGGCGGGGCGATTTTCCTCGGGATTCAAGCGTACGAATGGACCCACCTGATCCGTGAAGGGCTGACGGCCAATCGAAGCCTGTTCGGGGCCACCTTCTTCGCCCTGACCGGTTTCCACGGCTGCCACGTCTTCGGAGGAGTCTGCTACCTGGGGTTCATCCTCGCCGCAGCCTTCCGCGGCCGCTACAGCGCGACCCACTGGACGTCGGTGGAAGTGGTGGGACTCTACTGGCACTTCGTCGATCTCGTCTGGATTCTCGTCTTCACCTTCGTCTATCTGATCTGAGGGCGATCATGAGCGGTGAGGGGCACCAGGAGCCGAACTACATGGGGGTCTTCGTGGCCCTCATCATCCTGACCGCGGCGGAAATCGGCATCTTCTATCTGCATCTGCCGCAGCTGGTGATGGTCGTCTCGCTCGTCCTGATGGCGCTCGCCAAGGCGGGTCTCGTCGCCGCCTATTTCATGCACCTCCGCTTCGAGAAGAGAACCCTGGCGATCATCGTCCTCACCCCTCTGATCCTGTCGGCGGTGATCATCATCGGCCTCGTCCCCGACGCCAACAACCGGTTCAGCTACCCCCGCAAGGCCCCGACGAACTGGGTCCTTCCCGGCGAGAAGGGGGCCGAGGAGAGCGCGCCCGCCGAAGGCGGCGCGCCCGGGGCTCCCGGCGAGGGCCAGGAAGCTCCGGAAGCTCCGCCCAAAGACCTGCCGCCGGCGCCCGCCGGTGAGACGCCCGCCTAGCCCGCGCTCGCATCCTCATCTGGCCGAGCCGCCGGCGCGACTCTGCGCTTGGTTCAGTCATGGATCGCTCGGCATGGGGATTCCGCGGGACGAGACTTGCTCCAAGACCTCACCCATCGTATATTGCACGCAGATTTTCCATAAAAGCTAATCAATGGCCGCCGCGCGCGGCCGGAGACTACGGCAATGGAAGTCCAGGTCGGCAGCACCATCTCGCACTACCGGATCCTGCGCAAGCTCGGCTCCGGGGGCATGGGCGTGGTCTACGAGGCGGAGGACGGCCAGCTCGGCCGGCGGGTCGCCGTCAAGTTTCTCTCCGAGGCGATGGAGCAGGATCCCTCCACCCTCGAGCGCTTCCAGCGGGAGGCGCGGGCAGCCTCCTCGCTCAACCATCCCGGCATTTGCACCGTCCATGCGATCGAGGAGCACGAAAAGCGGCACTTCATCGTGATGGAGCTGCTGGAGGGGGAAACCCTCGCGCAGCGCATGGCCCGCCAGCCCCTCGAGATCGGCGAGCTCCTCGATCTCGGGATCCAGATCGCCGACGCGCTCGAGTCGGCGCATTCGAAGGGGATCGTGCACCGGGACCTCAAGCCGGTGAACCTGATCATCAACGCGCGCGGCCAGCTGAAGATTCTCGATTTCGGCCTGGCCAAGGTGGGGGCGGGGGGCGGCCCCGTGGATCGCGCCGGCGAACCCTCTCAGGCCGAGACGATGCTCAAGTCGGGGCAGCTGACGACGGCGGGGGCGGTGCTCGGGACCGTCTCCTACATGTCTCCGGAGCAGGCGCGCGGGCTGCTGACCGATGCGCGCACCGACCTGTTCTCTCTCGGAGCCGTCCTCTACCAGATGGCGACGGGGCAGCTGCCGTTCCCGGGAGATACGCAGCCGGTGGTGTTCGAGGCGATCCTGAACCGCCCGCCGCGGCCGCTCTCCGAGGCCAACCCCCGGATGCCCGCCGAGCTGGCAAGGATTCTCGAAAAGGCGCTCGAAAAGGACCGGAACCTCCGGCATCAGACCGCGACGGAGCTCAAGACCGACCTGCTGCGACTCAAGCGCGATCTCGACTCCGGGAAGCGGAAGTCGTCGGACCTATCCGACTCGAAAGCCTCGGACCGGGCTTCCGAGAAATCGATCGCGGTCCTGTACTTCGAGAACCTGAGCGGGAACAAGGAAGACGTCTACCTGCGGGACGGCATCACCGAGGACATCATCACGGAGCTGTCGAAAATCCGCGGGATGAAAGTCTTCTCACGACCGACCGTCCTGGGCTATCGGGACAAATCGGTGACCCCCACCCAGATCGGCCAGCAGCTCGGCGCGGCCTACGTGCTGGCCGGGAGCCTGAGGAGCGCCGGCAGCCGGCTGCGCATCACCACCCAGCTGGTCGACACCCACACCGACTTCCCGCTCTGGTCCGAGCGCTACGACCGTGAGATGAAGGACGTGTTCGAAGTCCAGGACGAGATCGCCCAGAAGATCGCCGCGGCCCTGCGGATCCAGCTCTCCCCGCAGGAGCAGCAGGCGCTCGCGGCCAAGCCCACCGACAACATGCAGGCCTATGATCTCTACCTGCGGGGCCGGAGCTACGCCCGGCGGCTGACCCGGCAGGACCTCGAATTCGCGCTCCAGATGTTCGAGAACGCCGTGACCCAGGATGCGAAGTTCGCGCTGGCCTTCGCGGCGATCGCCAACGTCTGCGCCTACTACCACGCCCACTACGCGCGGGAGGACGTCTGGATTCATCGCGCCCGGGCCGCCGCCGAGCGGGCGATGGCGCTTCAGCCCGACGTGCCGGAAGTGATGGTCGCCCAAGCGTGGATCCTCTACGCCAAGGGACAGTACGACGAGATGACGGCGATCGTGCGCAACGTCATCGCCCGCAAGCGTGACTGCGAGGGGGCCTATTACCTCCTGCTGCGCGGCCTCTACGCTTCCGGACGGTACCAGGAGGTCGCGAACGTGGCCGACGAGGCGATCGAGTCGAGCGGGACCGATTACAACGTCTACGTTCCGATTATGAATTCGCTGGGCGCGCTGGCCAAGGAGGAGGCGCTGCGGAACATCCGGCATCGCGGGATGCAGGCGCTGGAGGCGCATCTGCGCGAGGTGCCTGAGGATGCCCGGGCCCGGATCCTGGTAGGCGTGTGGTACGCCATGGAGGGGCGCCACGAAGACGCAATCCGGGAGACCAATCTCGCCATGCTCCTGCGCCCCAACGAGGCGATGGTCCACTACAACGCCGCCTGCACCTTCTGCCAGATCAACAAGAAGGCCGAGGCGCTCGACGCCTTGGGCAAAGCCTGGCGCAACGGGTTCAAGGACGCGGATTGGGCCCGCCGTGATCCCGATCTGGCGATCCTCCGCGGCGACCCGGAATTCGAAAAGCTTTACCCGGAAGCGCATCCCTGATCCGGACGGCGTCCGATCCCGAAACAACCGGTCCCTGCGCCGGCCGATCCCCCCTGGCCTGAAGCCGCCGCCGGATTTCTTTCTTGCCTCCAGCCTCCCCGGCGCCCCCGGCGAACCGAAAGCGCGGCCGATCTCGAACGGGGATTCCCGCCGGAAATTTGCTTTTTCGATCGGGTTGAGCAGCCGTTGGATAGGGCCCGCCGGCGCGAAGGCCTCCCTAAGCCTTCGCCCCGTAAACCCAATAGAGCATGACGTAGACCAGGACGCCGGTGATCGAGACGTAGGCCCAGATGGGGAAGGTCCAGCGGGCGAGGCGGCGGTGGGCGGCGAAATCGAGGCGCAGAGCCCGCGCCAGCGTCACGATCGCCAGGAACGGGACGGTCGCGGCCAGGAGAGTGTGGGAAAGGAGCAGCGAGAAATAGACGGGTCGAATCCATCCGACGCCGGGGAAGCGGACCGAGCCCGCCTGAAGATGGTAGGCGACGTATGAGATGAAGAAGAGGACCGAGGTCGCGAAGGCGGAAATCATGCAGGCGCGGTGGGCCGGTATCCGCTCCCGCCGGATGAAGAAGTACCCCCCGCAGAGGAGGAGGAAGCTCGCGGCGTTCAATCCGGCGTTCAGATGGGGCAGAGAGCGGGTGGAGAAGAGCGGGTGGAGGCTGCCGGCGAGCGCCGCGAGGTCGGCCCGCAGCTTCGCCATCTCGGCCGGATCGGTCGATTCGTAATAGCCGCGAATCCGGACCTGCGGGTCGAGAAGGACGAGCGAGACGCTGTGCAGGGTCGCCTCGGGGGAAGTGTCGACCGGCGTCTTGGAGGCTCCCGCGACCCGGAAGCCGTTCCGGATCAGCGCGTCGAGCGCCTTCGGTGGGCCGGTCACGAAGCGCCAGCGTGCCGGATCGGCCGAGAAGCCCCGGGCGTACTCGGCCAGGGCTTCCGGCGTGTCGCGCTCCGGATCGACGGTGAAGGAGATCAGGAGGGCCTCCGGCCAGCGCGGCAGCGCCCAGGTCTGCAGCTTCGCCATCTGGGCGGTGACGGTCGGGCACTGGGCGGAGCAGGAAGTGAAGATGAAGTCGGCCACCGTCACGCGCCCTTCGAGGTCGGCGCGCGTGATCGTGCGGCCGGCGCTGTCGGTGAGAGTGAAATCGGGGAGCGCGCCCAGGTCGGGCAGGGCGCGGGCCCGGCTGCCGGCGCCGTAGCGGCTCCAGAGAAAAGCGACCGCGATCGCCGCGATCACCAGGACCAGGAGGGACCAGAGCAGGCGCGTCGGCAACCGGTCGTCGCCGCTCATCCGGTCGCTCCGCCCGTTCGGCGGCGCGCCAGCAGCGTGGCGAGCAGGAACGTCGCCAGCCCGAACGCGGCGATCGCCGGCAGGCTGGCGCGCAGCGACGGGAGATCGACCGGAAGCTCCCCGTCCGCCCCGTAGAGGATGCGCCGCAGGGCGGCGGTGCCGTAGGTCAGCGGATTGATCCGCATCACCCACGCCAGCCAGGCCGGAGCGCCGTGCGCCGGGAAGAACGCGCCGGAGAGCAGCCAGAGCGGCATCAGGAAGACGGTCATGATGGCATGGAAGCCCTGGGTCGAATCCATCCTCCAGGCGATGCAGAACGACAGCGCCGTCAGCGCGAAAGCCACCGCGAATTGCACGGCCACCGCGGCCAGGAACATGCGGATCGTCAGGTGGATCCCGGCCCAGGGGGACAAGGCCAGGAGGACCGTTCCCTGCACGAGGGCCAGCGTGGTGCCTCCGAGGACCTTCCCCAGCACGATCGCCGAGCGCGAGACGGGGGCGACGAGAACTCCTTGGAGGAATCCCTCCCGGCGGTCCTCGATGACCGAGATGGTCGAGAAGATGGCGGTGAACAGAAGGATGAGGATGATCGTGCCGGGAAAGAAGTATTCCAGGTAGCTGAGGTCCCGGCCGCCGGTCGAAGGGCGGAACGACGCCTGCAGCCCCGCTCCGAAGAGGACCCAGAAGATCAACGGCTGCGCGAAGGCCCCGAAGACGCGGCTGCCCTGCCGGAAGAACCGCACCTGCTCGCGCCACCAAAGCGTGTAGACGCCCAGCATCGCTTTCACCGCTCCCTTCCCGCGGCGGCCGGCGCCTCCTCCTTCTCCTCCTCGCGGAAGAGGTGCCCCGTGAGGCGGATGAAGACGTCCTCGAGCGTCGGCTTTCCGACCTTGACGGCCGAGATTTGTCCCGCGAAGCTCTCGATCAAGGAAGGCAGGAAACGGTGTCCCTCGGGCCGCTCGAGCCGCACCGCTCCGTCGACCACCTGCGCCGCCTCGCCGAGCCTCTCCCGGATGGCCTCGGCGAGCTGCGTCGGGCGCGGCGTCTCGATCCAGACGACGTCGCCGCCGATCATCGCCTTCAGCGCGTCGGGCCGGTCGAGCGCCACCAGCTGGCCGCGGCTCAGGATCCCGATCCGATCGCAACGCTCCGCCTCCTCCAGGAGATGGGTCGTGAGGAGCACGGTGACGCCGTTGTCGCGGCGGAGCCTCTCCAAGTACTCCCAGAGATCGTGACGGGCGCCTGGATCGAGCCCGGTCGCCGGCTCGTCCAGCAAGAGGATTTCGGGCCCGTGGAGGAGTCCCTTGGCCAGCTCGACCCGCCGGCAGAGGCCGCCGGAGAGGACTTCCACCCGATCGCCCGCCCGATCGGCGAGTCGGAAGCGTCCCAGGAGGTCGTCGATCCGCCCCTTAAGCGGCGCGCCCGACAATCCGTAGAGGTGCCCCTGATGCCTCAGGTTCTCCCGGACCGTGAGCTTCTTGTCCAGGCTGAAGGCTTGGAACACGACGCCGATGCGCCGCCGGATCGCCCGGAGCGTCTCCCCGTCGGTCGAGCGGCTCAGGATCCGCCCGAACAGCGAGGCCCGGCCTTCGGTCGGGACGGCGAGCGTGGAGAGGATCCGGAAGAGGGTCGTCTTGCCGCCGCCGTTGGGACCGAGCAGCCCGAAGATCTCGCCGCGATCGACGGTGAAGCTGACCTCTCGCAGGGCTTGCCGATCGCCGTAAAGGTGCCGCAGGCCCTGGACCTCCAGGGCCGGATCGCTCCGGCTCATCTTCTGACTCCCAAGAGGCAGGATGATACACCGCTCCGTCGCCGGCGTCATCCGCCCGCGCGCCGCTCGCATGAAGCACGCGGGGGACTCGGCAGGTCCTGGCCGCGGGGCGCGAAACCGGCCCGAGGCCGGCGGAATCGCCCGAGAGGAGTGTTGACAGACGCCGGCGCGACATGTATAAAAGTGCGTTTTCGGGACGGAAAAAAGCGGGAGACGCATGTTCGTCTGGCTGCCGGAAGTCGCCTCGACCTACGGTCCGCGCATCGACCATCTCTTCTACATCATTCTCGCCCTGACCGGCGGAAGCATGATCCTCACCGAGGCCTGCCTCTTCTGGTTCGCCTGGAAATACCGGCATCGTGAAGGGCGCCGGGCGCATTACACGCACGGAAACAAGACGATCGAAGCGGTGTGGACGGTGATCCCGGCCGGCATCCTCGTGATGCTGACCTTCATGAGCAAGTCGGTGTGGGATCTCGTGAAGCACACCAATCCCCCCAGCGACGTGAATCTGCTGATCACCGCCAGCCAGTTCAACTGGGAGGTCCGCTATCCGGGATCGGACGGCAAGCTGGATACACCAGACGACGTCGTCCTGAACAACGAGATGCACGTTCCCCTGGGCCGGCCGACCCACATCATGCTGCGATCGAAGGACGTGATCCACAGCTTCTTCCTTCCCAACATGAGGGTGAAGCAGGATGTCGTCCCGGGGTTGACCATTCCGATCTGGTTCGAGCCGACGAAGGCCGGGAACTACGAGATCGGCTGCGCCGAGCTCTGCGGATTCGGTCATTACACGATGCACGGAATCCTGACGGTCCACCCCGCCGAGGAGTACAAAGCGTGGCTCGAGCAGGCGGAGAAGGAGGCCGGCCCCCAGGCGGCTCCCGCCGCCGACGAGGGCCCCGCATAGTCCGGAGCCGAACCGGCCGAGACGGAGAATCAAGAGCATGACCCAGTCCCACGCGAGCGCGCCCGATCACGGCCCCACCAGCTTCTGGACGAAGTACGTCTTCTCCCAGGATCACAAAGTCATCGGGATCCAGTTCATGTTCGTGAGCTTCTTCTTCATGCTCATCGGCGGCTTCCTGGCGATGATGATCCGCTGGCAGCTCGCCTACCCCGACCGCGCGCTGCCGGGGGGGAGCCTCTTCCCGTCCAGCGTCCTGGAGGAAGGCCACATCACCCCGCCGGTCTACAACCAGATCTTCACCATGCACGGGACGATCATGATCTTCTTCGTGATCATTCCGATGCTCACCGGCGCGTTCGGAAACTACCTGATCCCCCTGATGATCGGCGCGCGGGACATGGCCTTTCCCAAGCTCAACATGCTCTCCTACTGGGTCCTGGTCCCTTCGGCGTTCGTCATCCTGTCCAGCTTCTTCGTCCCGCTGGGGCCGGCGGCGGCGGGCTGGACCAACTACCCGCCCCTGTCGTACGACCCGCAGTGGACGGGGGTCGGCATCGGCCACACCCTCTGGCTGGTCGCGCTGCTGATGTCGGGGACCTCCTCCATCATGGGATCGCTGAACTACATCACCACCATCGTCAACATGCGTGCCCCGGGGATGTCGTTCTTCCGCATGCCGCTCACCATCTGGGCGCTGTTCGTCACCGCCATCCTCCAGCTCATGGCGACGCCGGTCCTGGCGTCGGTCCTGGGGATGCTCCTCCTGGACCGGACGGTGGGGACGCATTTCTTCGCCCCCGCCGGCGGAGGCCACGTCATCCTCTGGCAACATCTCTTCTGGTTCTATTCGCATCCGGCCGTCTACATCATGATCCTGCCGGCCATGGGATTCGTCTCCGACATCATCTCCACCTTCTCCCGCAAGCCGATCTTCGGCTATCACGCCATGGCGTACTCGATCATGGGGATCGCGGGCCTCGGCTTCATCGTCTGGGGCCATCACATGTTCCAGAGCGGCATGAACCCGACGCTGGGCACTTCCTTCATGATGTCGACGATGCTCATCGCCGTCCCTTCGGCCATCAAGACCTTCAACTGGCTGGGAACCTTGTGGCGGGGGACGATCCATTTCACGACGGCGATGCTCAACGCCATGGCCTTCGTGTCGATGTTCATCATCGGCGGGCTGTCGGGCATCTTCATGGCCTCCACCCCCGTCGACATCTTCATCCACGACACCTACTTCATCGTGGCGCACCTCCACTACGTCCTGTTCGGCGGCAGCATGTTCGGCATCTTCGCCTCCGTCCATTACTGGTTCCCGAAGATGTTCGGGAGGATGATGAGCGAGAGGTGGGGGAAAGTGCACTTCGTCCTGACCTTCATCGCCTACAACCTGACCTTCTTCCCCATGCACCTCCTCGGGATGGGCGGGATGATGCGGCGCATCTACGATCCGACGCAGTACGACTTCCTCAAGCCGCTGCAGCCCATGAACATCTTCGTCTCGATGAGCGCCTTCACGCTCGGGTTGGTGCAGCTCATCTTCATGCTCAACTTCCTCATCAGCCTGTTCCGCGGCAAGAAGGTCGATCGGAATCCCTGGCGGGCGAACAGCCTGGAATGGGCCGCTCCGTCGCCTCCGGGACACGGGAACTTCGAGACCATTCCCACCGTGTACCGCGGCCCGTATGAATTCTCCTCGCCGGAGTCGAAGGAGGATTACCTGCCGCAGGACGTACCCTCGGCGCTTCCGGCGGGCGCGCCGGCCGGCGTCCATTGAGGCGGCGGCGATGAGGCCCGCGTGAGCTCCGCCGAGGACCGGGGCGCTCCATTCTCCCCAGCCTTGCACGGCTTCGCAGTTTTCACGGCCCTGTGCACCGTGGTCCTTCTGGTCGCGGGAGGACTGGTGACCAGCACCGGCTCGTCGCTCGCCGTTCCGGACTGGCCCCTCTCCTTCGGCCAGGTGCTTCCCAAGATGGAAGGCGGGGTCCTCTACGAGCACGGCCACCGGATGGTCGCCTCGTTCGTCGGAGGGCTGTCGGTGGCGCTGGCCGTCTGGATCGCGCGGCGCGAGCGGCGGCGGTGGGTGAGGCGCCTGGCGTTCGCGGCGTTGCTCGCGGTGGTGCTCCAGGGAGTCCTGGGGGGCGTCACCGTTCTGATGCGCCTGCCGCTCGCCGTTTCGGTCGGGCATGCCTGTCTGGGCCAGATTTTCTTCTGCCTGGTCGTCACCCTCGCCGTGGTCACCGGGCGGGACTGGGCCGGTGCCCAGGAGGCGCGGCGATCGGACGGCGGCTTTCCGCCGCTTCCGTCGCTCTGCCTCGCGTCGACCGTCATGATCTTCATGCAGCTCGTTCTGGGGGCCCTCGTCCGGCACACCGGCTCGGGGCTGGCGATACCGGACTTTCCGCTCGCGTTCGGCCGGCTCGTGCCCCCTGTCCTGCGGGGCCAGGTCCTGATCGCGTATTTGCACCGGCTCGGAGCGCTCGGCGTGATCTTGATCGTGAGCTGGACGGCGGCTCGGATCCTGCGCCGGCACGGCGAGGTGGCGGCGCTCCGGCGCCCGGCGGTCCTGATGCTCTCCCTGCTCTTTCTGCAGGTCGCGCTGGGAGGGCTGACGGTCCTCAGCGAGCTGGCGGTCGTCCCCGCGACGGCCCACGTCGTCACGGGGGCGCTGCTCCTCGCGACGGCCTGGGTCGCCACCCTCCGGAGCTTCCGGAGGATCGCGCCGCCGGACGTGACCGAGCCGTCGATCCCCGCGGGCCGCCGGGAAGGATGGGCGGTGCGATGAGCGAGATGATTGGGCTCGAACAGGTGGCGGAGTCGCGGGTTGCCTCGGGAAGCCTGTCCGACTATCTGGAGCTGACCAAGCCGCGCGTCACCTCGCTGGTGGTCGCCACCACCGCCTTCGGGTTCTATCTGGGAAGCCGCGGCGGGATCGATCCCGTCCTGCTATTCCACGCGCTCCTCGGCACCACGCTGGTCGCGGGAGGGACGAGCGCGCTCAACCAGGTGATCGAGCGCGACAGCGACGCGAAGATGGAGCGGACGCGCCGACGGCCGCTGCCCGCCGGGAGGCTGCAGCCGGTGCAGGCGCTCGGCTTCGCGACGGCGCTGGCCTCGGCGGGGATGGTCTATCTGGCGCTCACGGTCAATCTTCTGACGGCCCTGCTCGCCGCCGCGACCCTGGCGAGCTATATCTTCTTATATACCCCGCTCAAGGCGCGGACCCCGCTCGCCACTCTCGTCGGGGCGGTCCCGGGCGCGCTGCCGCCGCTGGGGGGGTGGGCGGCGGCCGCGGGGTCGCTGGCGGCGGGCGGCTGGGCGTTGTTCGCCATCCTCTTCCTGTGGCAGCTGCCGCATTCGCTGGCGATCGCCTGGATGTATCGCGACGACTATGTCCGGGGGGGGTTCCGCCTCCTGCCGGCGGTCGATCCAAGCGGCGACGGCACCGTCCGGAGGATCCTCGGCAACGCTCTCGTCCTGATCCCCGTGAGCCTGACGCCGGCGCTTTTCGGGCTGACCGGCATCGTCTATTTCTACGGAGCGCTGGCGCTCGGCCTTTTCCTGATCTGGCACTGCGCCGGAATCCTGCGCGACCGGGGTCACGCCAGCGCCCGCCGGATCGTCCTGGCCTCCGTCATCTACCTTCCGGCGCTCCTGCTGTTGATGGCACTGGACAAGATCCGATGAACTTCAGCTCTCCTTTCGCCTCCGCGGCGCTGAAAGAAAAGAACCGCAAGACCGGGCGCCTCCTGGCGTTCGTCATCCTCGGCCTCGTCCTGCTCTCCATCGCCACCGTCCTCATCGCGAACTGAGCCCGTCATGGTCTCTGGAGTGACGCAGCGGCCTGCGCAGCCCGATCCGCGGCAGACTCCGCCCGCCATCCCGAACCACCGGCTGGGAATGATCATCTTCCTGGTGGCGGAGACGATGCTGTTCACCGGCCTGCTCGGCGGCTATCTGGTCCTGCGGCTCGCGGCGCCGATGTGGCCCCCGGCGGGCCAGCCGCAGCTGCCGTTCTGGGCCGGCGCCGCGAACCTGGCCTTCCTGGCCGCCGGGAGCTTCGGAATCCATGGGGCGCTGCGCGCCGCCCGGCGCGCCAGCCATCGGGGGGTCCTGCGCGGCATCTCCGTGGCGCTCGCCGCCGGGGCGGCCTTCCTGGCGGTTCTCGGGATGGAGTGGGCCCGCCTGCGGTCGAGCGGGCTTTCCCTGTCGAGCGGCGGGACCTACGGCGCGCTCTTCTTCGCCCTGACCGGCTGTCACGCGCTGCACCTGCTGGCCGTTTGGATCTGGATCGCGGTCCTGCTGGTGATGGCGCTTAAGGATCGGTTCTCCCCGGCCCATCACGAGCCGGTCGAGATGGCGGGCATGTTCTGGCATTTCGTGACTCTCGCCTGGCTGTTTCTCTTCGTGATACTCTACGTCCTATGAGAGCGTCCTCCTCCCAACGGCTCGCCCGCCTGGCCGCGTCCGCCTCGCTCGCGTACGGCTTCTGCCTGGCCGCCGCGAAGGCGACCGCCCAATGCGCCATGTGCTCGGGCGCCGCCGACGCCTCCGCGGGTCAGTTCGCCTTCAGCAAGAGCACCCTGATGATGCTCTCGGTCCCCTATCTCCTGCTCGGCGGCGTCGCGCTCTACGTGGTCCGCGCTTTCCGGAGAAGCCGCGAGGATTCCGGCGGCGCGCCCGGAGACGGAGACGCGGATTCGGCCGGGAGGTAGATCCGCCCCTCATCGCCTGGACTTTCCGGGCCGCCGCGCGTGCCCCCGGGGAGGCTCATGGACCCGGTGACCCACACACTGGTGGGGATCACGACGGCGAACGCCTTTTTGCGGCGGCGGGCTGGGCGGGAGGCGGTCCCGATCCTGGCGTGGGCCTCCAACCTGCCGGATCTCGACGGCGTGGTGATGCTGACGGGACATCCCGCGGCGGTCGTGTTCCGCCGGACCTTCGGCCATTCCCTCTTCCTTCTGCCGCTCTGGTCCCTTCTCCTCGCCCTGGTCCTGCGGCGCTTCTATCCGCGCCCGAGTGTTAGGACCGTCTACGGTCTCGTGCTCCTCGGCGCCGGCCTGCATCTCTTCTTCGACCTCATCAATTCGTTCGGCGTCGTCCTGCTCTGGCCGCTGAGCGATCGCCGCCCGGAGCTGGCGATCGTCTTCATCGTCGATCTGGTTCTGACCGGCCTGCTCGCGCTGCCGATCCTCCTCGCGGCCCCGGCGGCGCTCCGGCCGCGCCGGGCGCTGCTTTCGCAAATTTCGGCGGCCGCCGTCGTCCTCTATCTCGGAGTCTGCGCCGCGGGGCACGCCCTGGCCCGGGAGGCGCTGGCCCGGGAGGCGCTGGCGACCCCGGGGCGGGCCGACTTCCTCTACGTCTTTCCCGAGCCGCTGGGTCCCCATCGATGGCGCGGGGTCATCCGGAAGGGAAACCTATACGACGTCTACCTCGTACACTCGTTCACCGGCCGTCTGGAGAAGAAAGAGCGTCTCGAGACGCACCCCGAGAGTCCCGAGGCGGCCCGCGCCCGGCAAACCCCGCTGGGGCACCGGTTGGAGCGGTTCTTCAAAGCCCCGGTCTGGGAGACGCGCCGCTCCTATCCGGAGGGCGCGCCGGCGAGGGTGACCGCCTACGATTTGCGGTTTCGTTCCCTGGTCCTGAACCGTCGCTCGATCTTCCCGTTCTGCTTTCAGGTGACGGACGCCGGCGCGAAAGCCTGTCGCCAGGGGGCGTCCCTGGAATGACGCCGGGCGCCAGGCCTTGGTCGCCCGGATCGCTAGGCGGACAGGCTCCTGTAGCGAAGCGGCGCGCCGCCGAGGGCCGGCACCGGGAGTGGTTCGAGGTCTCGCAGCCCGCAGCCGGGCCGCACGTGACCCAGGCGCAGGCTGGCCAGACCGCAGGTGGGCCGTGTGTTAGGATGACGCGCTGCAACCATACCGATTCCGACCGCCCATCCATTCATTCCCTCGAGGGCCTGTCCATGAGCCGCCTCCGACCGCCTGTCCAGCCGATCCGTCCTTGGCTGCCGATGCTTCTCGGATTCGTGATTCTCCTCGGGGCTCCCGCGGCGCCGCGCGGGCTCGCGCAGGAGACCAAACCGAAGAAGCCGGCGAAGCTGGACATCAACGCGCCACCGGAGAACGCCCGGAAGGTGGAGTTCACCACCGAAGAGGGGACCTGGATTTCCGTGGACGTCACGCCGGACGGGAAGTGGATCTTCTTCGATCTGCTCGGCGACCTCTACAAGATCCCGATCGCCGGTGGCAAGGCGATTCGGGTCACCTCCGGGCCGGCCTACGACTATGCCCCCCGCGTCTCGCCCGACGGCAAGACGGTGGCTTTTTGCAGCGACCGCGGCGGGAACATGAACCTTTGGACGATGGATTCCGACGGAAGCCATCCGCGCCCGCTCACGGCGGACAAGGACGCGGTCTATTCCTCCCCGTCGTGGACAGCCGACGGCCTGTATCTCCTGACCCGGCGCGAAGACACCTCGCGCGCCGGGATTCCGCCCGTCGAGCTGATGATGATTCACCGCGACGGCGGCGGCGCGGGAGTGAAGGTCGTCGCGAAGGAGAAGCTCAACAACGTGGCAGGCCCGATCGGCAGCTCCGACGGCCGCTACATCTACTTCACCGGCCGGGAGCGGAAGTTCTCCTACATTCCCAAACTGGACGACGGCCTCTGGAACGTCTATCGGTTCGATCGCAAGACGAGCGAGATGGTCCGGCTGACACCGGGGCCGAACGGCGGCCTCCGGCCGCTGCTCTCCCAGGACGGCAAGCGGCTGGCCTACGTCCGCCGGGACGACGCCTCCGACGTCCTCGTCCTGCGGGACCTGGAGACCGGCGGGGAGAAGGTCGTCTCCCGGAATCTGAGTCGTGACGAAGCGGAGGGCTTCGCCCAGATGGACGTCACCCCCGGAGCCGACTTCACGCCCGACGGCAAGTCGCTCGTCTTCTCCTCCGGCGGGAAGATCCAGCGCCTCAACCTCTCGGACGGGAAGCAATCGGTCGTTCCGTTCAGCGCCGACGTGTCCCTCGACCTCAGGCCGTTGCACCGCCCCGAACAGCCGGTCGGAGGCCAGGAGCTGCGGGTGAGGCTCCTGAGGTGGCCGACGCTCTCGCCCGACGGCCGGACGCTGGTGTTCGATGCCCTCGGAAAGCTGTGGATCGCCGAGATCCACGACGGCAAAGCGGGGAAGCCCCGCCGCCTGACGCGCGACGGCGCGCGGGAGTACGCCCCGGAATTCTCCCCCGACGGCCGCTGGATCGCCTACGTCACCTGGAGCGACGCGGCGCTGGGGCAGCTCTGGAAAATCAGGCCCGAAGGCGGCGCCCCGGTTCGGCTCACGCGGCAGGCGGGGCACTACGTGAATCCCGCCTGGTCGAAGAAAGGGGATCGGATCGCCTTCGTGGCGGGATCGGGCGCGGAGCTGCGCGGCCAGCAGCCCGAAACCGATCCCTATTACGAGATCCGCTGGGTGCCCTCGCAGCCGGCCTCGGGGGGCTCGGAAGCCCGCACCGTCATCGGCGTCTCGCCGACCGATGCGCTGAGGTTCCATCCCATCCCCGCGTGGAGCGCCGATGGCGAGCGCCTTTTCTACGAGGAGACGATTCCTGCCAAGGAGCCCTATACCGACGACAAGACCGACCTGGTCTCGGTCCGGTTGGATGGCACCGACAAGAAGCGCCACCTGCGGTTCCGCCAGGTCGAGGACGCCATCCCCTCGCCCGACGGCGCGTGGGTGGCGTACGTCCGCTCCGACGACGTCTACGTGACGGCGCTTCCCCAGGCGGGGACCGACCCGGTCGAGATCGGTTTCGGAAGCGATCCGGTGCCGGTCTACCGGCTGAGCGAGGAGGGGGGAGGCTACCTCGGCTGGGCCGACGGGGGGAAGACGATCCTCTGGGGAATGGGCGATACGATCTACCGGCAGAGCCTGGAGAGAGTGCGGGCGGCGATTCAGAAGCAGCGGGACGACAAGAGGAAGGCGGAGGAGGGCGGCGAGGGGTCCGAGGCGAAGGGCCCGGAGGAGGCGAAGAAAGAGCCCGAGCTGCCGAAGCCCGAAGCGATCCCGGTGACGCTGATCGTGGAGAAGCCGCGCCCGAAGGGCTCGGTGCTCCTCCGGAACGCCCGGGTGATCACGATGCGCGGCGACGAGGTGCTCGACGCGGCCGACGTCCTGGTCAGCGGCAACCGGATCGAGTCGGTCGGCGCGCCGGGGAGCCTCCACGTCCCGCCAGGAGCGGCCTCCTTCGATCTTTCCGGCAAGACGATCATTCCCGGGATCGTCGACGTCCACGCCCACCCGCATTACTCCGGGTTCGAGATCTTCCCCGAAAAGAAATGGGAGTACGTCGTCAACCTGGCCTACGGCGTCACCACGATGCACGACCCGTCGGCCCACAGTATCGACGTGTTTGCCGAAGCGGAGATGGTCGAGGCGGGGGAGATGCTGGGCCCGCGAATCTACTCGAGCGGCGACGTGCTCTACGGCGGCGGCCAGGCCTCCGTCTACGCCAAGGTCGACACTCCGGAGGACGCGCTCCACGTGGTGAAGAGGATGAAGGCCTACGGCGCGCACTGGCTCAAGGTCTACCAGCAGCCGCGCCGCGAGCAGCGCATCTGGCTGCTCGACGCCGCCCGGAAGGAGGGCGTCGGGGCCACGATGGAAGGAGCGGGAGAGCTGCACACCGATCTGACGAACCTTCTCGACGGCTTCACGGGCCTGGAGCATTCGCTGCCGGTGCGCCTCTACGGCGACGTCGCGACGCTGGCGGCGAAATCGGGGACGGCCTACACTCCCACGCTGATCGTCTCCTACGGCGGCCCCGCGGCGGAGATCTACTGGTACCAGCACGCCAATCCCCACGACGATCCGCGGCTGCGGCGGTTCACGCCTCACGACGCTCTGGACAATCTCGGGCGGCGGCGGATGTGGTATCCGGAGGAGGATTTCCATTTCCCGACTGTGGCGGAAGGGGCGGCGCGGATCGCCCGCGAAGGCGGGCGGGTCTGCCTGGGAGCCCACGGACAGCTGAACGGCCTCGGGGCGCATTGGGAGATGTGGGCCTTCACGATCGGCAAGGGCATGACTCCGATGGAGGCTCTCCGGACCGCGACCTGGAGCGGCGCCGAGGCGCTGGGATTCGGCAAGGACCTCGGGACGGTGGAGGCGGGGAAGCTGGCCGATCTGGCCGTGATCGACGGCAACCCGCTCGCGAACCTCCGCGATTCGGCCAAGGTCGCCTACACCATGAAAGACGGCGTCCTGTTCGATGCCTTCACGATGAACGAGGTGTGGCCCGAGAAGAAAGCGCTCGGGAAGTTCTTCTGGGAGCGCTAGGGTTGGCGCGCCGCCGGCGAGGATCGGGGCGTGCCCGAGCGGCGGGATGGCTGCTTTCGGGGGTCGTCCTGGCGGGCGTCCTCCCGTCGAAGGCTCCGCCTCCCTCCTCCTTGCCCAAGCTCACCGTGCTGATCGTCGTCGACCAGATGCGCGCCGACTACCTGCAGCGCTTCCGGCCGTACTTCGGCGAGAAGGGCTTTCGGCGGCTCGAGACGGAGGGGAGGGTGTTCCTGCAGGCGCGCTATTTCCATGCCGCCACCTTGACGGCACCCGGCCATGCGCTGATCGGCTCGGGACTCTACGGCGATCGCTCCGGCATCATCGGCAACCGGTGGTACTCCTATGCGGAGGGGGAGGACGTGTACTGCGTCTCCTCGAGGAGCGCCGGGCTGGGGGCGGGGGAGTGCCCGCCGGTAGCGGCAAAAGCCGCGCCGGCCGGGACGACCCTGCGGAAAAGCCCCTGCGCGTTCGACGGAACGACCCTGGCGGAGCGCGTCAAGGAGAAATATCCGGAAGCGCGGGTGGTGGGCGTGTCGATCAAGGACCGGTCGGCGATTCTCCTGGCGGGGAAGAAGGCCGACGCGGCCTATTGGGTGGAGGAAAAGGCGGATCGCACCGGCGAGCTGGCCTGCTCCGAATACTATCCCGCCTGCCGGCCCGACGTGTTGGCCTACGCCGCCGAGGAAGGATTCTCCGAGAGGCCCTCTTCCCCCGAGGCGGGAGTCCTCTTTCGCCGCCATCCGCTCTGGCGCGAGTGGTCCTGCTCGCTGCCGCCGCCGTGCGACAAGGCCTGCCCCGAAGACGTCCCCGACGCTCATGCGCTGGAGGGAGGCCTCGGCAAGAGCTTTCCGCATCCGGTGAAGGACGCGGCGACCCTGCTCTTCACGCCTTACGGGAACGAATTCCTGGAAGGGCTCGCCGAGAGAGTCGTCGAGGCCCACGACCTGGGAAGAAACCGCCGGGGCGCGCCCGACGTCCTGGCGCTCGGCTTCTCCAGCATCGACTACCTCGGGCATCTGTTCGGCCCCGACTCCTGCGAAGCGGCGGACGCGATGAAGCGCATGGACGCGACGCTCGCGCGACTGCTCGATTTTCTGATCAAGCGGCTCGGCAGGGAGAATCTGCTGGTGGTGGTGACCGCCGACCATGGAGTCGCCCCGCTTCCGGAGGTTTCCCTGAAGATGGGAGTCGCGGCGGGCCGCATCGAGCTTCCCGCCGGCGTGGCGCGGGAGACGGGGAAGGTCGGCGACCTGCCGGCGCTGCGCCAGCGGATGGAGTTTTTCCTGGCCGGGAAGCTGGGGGAGAAAATCGACGCCGCGACGCCGCTCTCCGAGGCCTTGGTGACGGCCTACTTCGAGCCTTCGCTCTACCTCAACCGCAACCGGATCGGCCCGGCGCATCTGGCGCTCGCCCGCTCCAGCCTGAAGGAGTATCTGCTCCGCGTCGAAGGGATCGAGGCGGTCTATACGGCCGAGGAGATCGAGGCGGGGGAGGCGCCCGAAGCGGTCCGGCTCTCGTTCCGGAGCGATCGCTCCGGAGATCTGACCATCCAGCTCCGCCCCTATTGGACCGCAAGCGCCCCGGGAGGGGGCGCGGATCACGGGCAGGCGCACGATTACGACGCTCGCGTGCCGCTCCTGTTCTGGGGATCGCGAGTGACGGCCGGGACCGAGCCGAGGGTCGTGGATATGGCGCAGATCGCTCCGACCCTGGCTCGCATCCTTGAGCTGGAGGGGTCGCGCTTCAGCCGTCCCTCTCCCTTGTCTGTCGGAGAGTCGCCGTAGAGTCGGCGCGATCCCCGGGCGGGATCACTTGTTGTTGCAGACGTCCGCGCAGGTCTTCACGTGCGCGCCCGAAACGCACAGCGTGTTCGGGTCACAATTGACGCTGCGGCACATCGTCATCGAGCACTTGGGGAGCTTCACCTCCGCGCGGATGGTCACGGCCGCGGCCGCCGCCATCAGCACCATCACCGCCACCGGAATCAGCCTCTTCATCCTCTCCTCCTTTGGTTCGCGACGTTTTCATCAAGACGTGGATGCGATCCAGCAGTCGGAAGTTTAAGCGATCCTGGACCGGGTCGGTCAAGTCCGGGGGGCCTTCCGCCGGGATGGTGGCCGTGGAAGCTACGCCGCGTCGGCGGCGGGGCTTTCGACGGCCCGGACGGAGACGGTGCGCCGGGCGGGGCCGCGAACCAGGGTGAGCGGGGCGTCCACGCCGACGCGCTCCTCCGTGAGGAGCCGCTGGAGGTCGTCGATCCCCGCGACCGAATGGTCGGCGTAGCCGACGATGATGTCCCCTTCCTCCACCGCCGCCCGGGCGGCGGGGCTGTCCTTCTCCACCGAGACCACCAGCACTCCGCGCTCGGCGGGCAGATCGTGGAAGCGGACCTGGCGGCGGGGAAGGGGCACCGTCTGGCCGGCGATCCCGAGCCAGGCGCGCCGCACCCTGCCCTCGCGGATCAGCCTCCCCGCCACGAACTTCGCGGTGTTCACGGCGATGGCGAAGCAGATCCCCTGGGCCGGGAGGATCGTGGCGGTGTTGACACCGATGACCTCGCCTCGCGAGTTCACCAGCGGGCCGCCGGACGAGCCGGGGTTGAGGGCGGCGTCGGTCTGCAGGATGTTCTCCATCAGCCGCCCGCTCCCCGTCCGCAAGGAGCGCCCGAGCGCGCTCACCACTCCGGCCGTCACCGTGCACTGGAAACCGAACGGATTGCCGATCGCGATCGCCAGCTGGCCCACCCGCACCTCGGCCGAATCTCCGAGCGGCGCGGGGACGAAGCCGGTGGAGGGAATCCGGAGCACGGCCAGATCGGTCGCCGGATCGTCGCCGGCGAGAGACGCCTCGAAACGCCGGCCGTCGGGCAGGGTGACGTCGATCCTCCCGGCGGCGTGCACGACGTGGCTGTTCGTCAGCAGGAATCCGTCGGGCGTGAAGATGAAGCCCGAGCCGCTGCCGCGCGCGCCGCGCTCGGGGAGCCGGCCCGCCGGCGCTCCTTCCGGCCGCGGGCGCACCTCGATATTCACGACGGCCGGGCTGATCCGCTCCGCCGCTCCCGTCACCGCGCGCGAATAGGCATCGAGAAGCGTTTCGTCCGAGAGGGCGGCGGGACTGGCGCGATCTTCCGGGTCGCCTTGCCGGACGGCGCCCGAAGCGCCATCCTCGGCGGCACCGGAACTACCCTGCAGCAACTCCAGGAAGCGAGCCATCAGTCAGTCTCCGCCGGAACGCACAACCCAGGATAGCCCCTCCAATCAAGCGGGGAAAAAGATTATTCCCGCCGCCGCGGCAAGCTCGCTCACGGCCCGGTTTTTTGATTCCCGGCCCGACCCGGATCAAAATCCCTCGACGAACGGAGGGCGCCGCCGGACCCGCGCCGTCCGGCAATCGCTCAACGCCTCCCGTGCCCGCATCGGGGCCTCCAGGAAGGCCGCCGCGATGCGGAATCCGCTCAGAATCGAGCATCTTTCCCGATACAGGGACTTCGTCGAGCCGTTCTCCTTTGCCGAGGTCGAAGAAGATCGCGGGCCGGCCGGAGAAGGGTCAGCCGCGGGCCGGGGTGCCGGAAAGAAGCTGGTGGATGGTGGACTCGATTTTCTCGATGTTGACGGGCTTGAGCAGGCAGGGATTGTTCGTCACGGTCGACATCTGCTGGTTGGTCAGCGAATTCATGTCGCCGGTGATGAAGATGAAGCGCTTGCGCATCGACGGCTTGATCGTCGCCACCTTTTCGTAGAGCTGGATGCCGCTCATCTTCGGCATCTTGATGTCGGTGATGACCAGATCGTAGTCGCGCGCCTCGATCTTCTTCAGAGCCTCGAGGCCGGTGGACGCGGTGTCGATCTTGTGGCCCAGCGCCTGTAGAAGCTGCAGGTAAAGCTCCACGATGATCTCCTCGTCGTCCACCACCAGGATCTCCTTGCCGGCGTCGCCTCCTTGCCGGGCGGGCGCCTCCCGCGCCGGCCACGGCTCTCCGGCGCTGTGCACGGGGAAGATCACCTGGAAGGTCGTTCCCTGGCCGAGGCGGGTCTGCACGCGGAGCTCGCCGCCGTGCTCCCGAACGATCCCGTAGGAGACGCTCAAGCCAAGGCCGGTCCCGCTGCCCATTTTTTTCGTCGAAAAGAAGGGATCGAAGATCCGGGGCAGCACCTCCGGGGGGATGCCGGCGCCGTTGTCCGCCACTTCCAGGATCACTTTGCCGTCCTCGGAGTGGCTGCGCAAGACCAGCCGGCCGGGCGTCTGCCGGGAGCTCATCGCCTGCTGGGCGTTGGTGATCAGGTTCGTGAAGACCTGCTGCACCTGATGGAAATCGCCGAGGATGTAGGGAAGGCGCGGGTCCAGCTCCTTCACGATCTCGATGTTCTCGGTCTGGAGGGTCGGCTCGAGGAGATCCAGGGTCTTTTCGAGAATGCCGTTGATGCCCACCGGCTTCTTCTCCGGATGGGCGGGCCGCGAGAAGCTCAGGAGATTCTGGACGATCTTCTGGCAGCGGTCGGCGCACTCCACGATCCGCTCGATGTCGCGCCGGAAGATTCCCTCCTTGTCCCGCTGCGCGAGAAGCTGCGAGAAGCCGAGGACTCCCGAGAGGGGATTGTTAAGCTCGTGCGCCACGCTGGCCACGATCTCCCCGATGCTCGAGAGCTTCTCCGTCTGCTGCATCATGACGGCGGCCTCCCTTTGCTCGGTCACGTCGCGGCCGATCAGCATCAGGGACCCCGGCCCGGTGCCGAGGGGCCCCACGCTCAGCGCGACGTGGCGGGGGCCGAGCCGGCCGTCGTAGCGCCGCGGCTCGGAGCCGGGCGCGGCGAGCCCGGTCAGCTCGCTCACCGGCGGCAGGCCCTCCAGCAGGGAGCTCACCTCCATGGCGAGGAGCTCCTGGCGGCTTCGCCCCGAAAGGCGCTCCACCGTCTGGTTGGCCTCGCGGATCATCCCGTCCGAGTCGACCTGCAGGATGATGTCCGGGGAATTATCGAACAGGGCGCGGGTCCGGGCGCCGGTCTCCTGCTGCTCGCGGACTTTCTCCTCCAGCGACCGGTAGAGCATGGAATTCTTGATGGCGCTCGCCGCGGCGGAGGCGACGACCCGGCAGAATTTCAGCTCCTGATCGGTGAAGCACCGCTTGCGGGAGGCGCGCAGGAACAGCGTGCCGATCACCGTCTCCTGATAGACGATGGGGAGAACGAGCAGGGAGCGGAAGTTGAGACGCAGCAGCTCCTCGATGTACGGCCGCATCAGTTCGCTGGTCTCGACGTCCTCGATGATCACGGCTTTCTTCCGGCGGATCGCCGCCTGGATTTCCGGATACTTGTCCAGATTGACGGGCAGCATCTTCAGCTTCCGGTCGTCGTTCGCGGCCACGACGAAGGCGCGCTTCCCCTCCTCCTCCACCAGGATGATCGAGCAGCGCGCGGCGTCGACCGCGTCGGCGATCCGGCTGGCGATCTCGTACATCACCGCGTGAAAATCGAGGGAGGAGGTGATCGAGTCCATGATTTTCAGGACGATCCTCAGCTCCTGCCGCTCCTGGTAGATCATCCCCACCTGGGCGCGCGAGGCCCGAATCTGCAGAACCTGGTATCCGAAGTGTAGGCCGACGGCATAGAAAAGCGGGAACACCATCAGGTGCTCCATCGCCCAGAGGTTCTCGGTCCCCCGGATTCCGAGGAACAGGAGGTAGAGGCCGCTGAGGCTCACCGGGGCCATGAGGATCTGGTAGATGCGCGTCGATCCGGCGGTGCTGATGAGCAGCAGGAAGAGGAAGACGCACAGGAGGCCGCTGGATTCGGCCTGGAACACCACGAAAGTGATGATCGCCGCGTCGAGGAGATTCAGGGCGAATTCGAAGGAAGCCGAAGAAATGGAGCTCAGGGGGAGAAAGGTCACCGCCAGGTTGGCGATCAGCAGCGCGGCGAGGCTCAGGTCGACCAGGAGGGTTCCGAAGACATCCCCGGGCGCAGCGGTTCCGAACCCCAGGAGCGTGCCGAAAAGGGTCCACCGCAGCAGCACCATGGCGCGCTTCCGCGGAATCTCGAAGGAAGTCAGTCTTTCGGTGGAGAACTCGAGGATCTCGGAGAGAGTGGGCATGTTTTTCCGCGAAGGCTCCCCCGGCTCGGCGCAGAGAATCGAATGCAAATATAGGCCCGGCGTGGGCCGCCGCAAGGCGCGGAGGCGCTTCGGAGGTGGGAGTTTGGAAAGCGCCAGGAAATTGACGGGAGCGGACCGGCGGGACCCTTACCGGAAGGTGTAGATCCGGTAATCCCCCCCGGAGTAGGACCGCGCCAGGCAGGGCCAGGGGAGGCTGGCGGCGAGACGCGGAAAGGCCTGGCGCTCGGGGGGGCCCTCGATCAGCGCCGCCACCCCGCGCGACTCGAGAATCTGGCAGGAGACGGCGGGATCGGCTGCGGAGAAAGCCTTCATCAGCGCTTCCATCTGGAGGGAGAAATCCTCCCGGTCGGAGTAAAAGAGGTGCCCCGCCCAGGTGTCGGAGAGGACGGAAGGATGGCCGCTCAGATAGACGAGGTCGGGACTGGTGCGCAGCGGAGAGCCTTGCACCGTGCGCCCCGGGGGCAGGTGCGTTCGGATCCACCTTCCCGCGGCCACCTCGTCGGCGGGAAGCACGGGCTTGGCGATCGAAGCGCCGGCGGCGAACCAGGCCACCGAGAGGCATCCGGCGCCCAGAACGCCCAGCGCCGCCCACTGTGGGCCGCGCCGGCCCCTGCCCCGGGGCGGGAAAATCCAATCGAGGGCCATCCCTCCGAACACCGCCAGCCCGATCCAGGAGAGCATCGAGACCCGCATCGCCAGATCGTTGTTCTCCCCGGTCGAGGCCACGAGGCAAAGGACGGGCAGACTGACGCCGACCATCAGCAGGAAAGGGAGGGTCCCGGGCCTGAGCGCCGGATCGCGGCGCGCCCTCTCCATCCCCGCCGCGCCCAGCAGAAGGGCCGGTCCGAACTCCAGCAGGATCTGGAGCGGAGCCAGAGGGCCCGCGCCGGCCCAGCGAAACTTGTCGACGTCTCCCCGCTCTCCGGCGTACAGGCTCAGGACCGGCCAGCCCAGGATCACGGCCGCCGCTCCCGCCAGCGCGCTGCGCAGCAGGACGTCGCGCCCGAAGGTCGATCGGGAGATGGCGAAGCGGACGAGATCGACGCCACGGAGCAGCGCGATCGCCGCGGCTCCGGCGAGGGCGATGTAACCGTTGTACCCCGCCATCGACGCCAGGCAGGCGCCCGCGACCGCGATCGCGCCGAGACCCGTCTCGGTCTTCCGAAGGAAGCGAAGCGCCAGGAGCAGCACCACCAGCGCCGCGACGGCGTGGGGGACCCAGTAGTAGCCGGCGAAGAAAGTGGGGATGAGGAGGCCGCGATTCGACACCCACCCGTCGACGTTCCAGTGGCGCAGGAAGATCGCGGCCCACCCTCCCGCCTCCTCCCGCAGGCGCGCGAGCCCGACGACCGGCAGGACGTCGAAACCGCCGGCCACGCTCACGAAGAAGCACGCCAGCCAGGCCACCCGTATCCGGCCGGTCAGGTCGGCCACGGTGCGAAACAGCGTCTCCAGGAAGATGGCGCAGAGCAGAATCGCCAGCAAGGCGATGCAGAGATAGGAGGGAGCCCCGGCGCCGCCGCAGAGAAGGATTGCCCCCAGCAGGATATGAAAGAAGGTGTGGTAGTAGAAAGGGCTGCCGGATTGAAGGAATGGATTGATCGGAGGAAGTCCGCGGCTGGCGATCGCCTCGGCAATCGAAAGGTGATTGTTCAGATCCCAGCCCTTCACGCGGGTCTCGCTGCCGTCGGGATGGGATGAGAGGGTCAGCGTCGGGACCAGCAGGAGGAGGGTGATCAGGAGCAGCGCGTAGAACGCGCGGGGCGGAGGGGTCGATCGCCGCGGTGCGGAGGGGCGCGGGCGGTAGGTTCCCACCACCAGCAGAACCGCCGGCAGAAGGACCAGGACGGCGAGCACGCTCCAGCGCTGGAAACGGACCAGGGTGCCGGCCAGCCGCAGGGCGAGCGGGCAAAGGCCGAGCGACGCGGCGCCGCAGTGGAGCAGGTCGGAAGGGGAGCGAGGGTCTGCCGGAGTCCTCAGGCATCGCAGCAGCGAGTAGCCGGGGAAGAAAAGCGCCAGGGCGAAGCCCGCCAGAATCCGCAGGGGCCTGAACGGGGCGCCAGCGAGGAGGAAAGCGACGCCGAGCCACGCGAGATCGCGCGCCAGCGCCCGCCCGGAGTCGCTCACGGCGGCGGGCTTCCCGCGCCCCCGGATAGGTCCGCGACCGGCACGAAGAGATAGGCGCCCGCGTGATGCGCCTCGATCCGCTCGCCGGGCCGGAAGCGCCGATCCACCCGGGCAAGCTCCGCCCGGCGATCGGCGCTCCATCCATGCGAGAAGACGAGCCACCAGCGCTCGGACGGGTCGCTTCCCAGGATACGATTGACCTCCGGGACGTAATCCCAGATGACCGTCTCGCGCCCGAGCACGACCCGATCGGAAGACCCGCGGTAGTAGAAACGGAATTGGGGGATGGCGTCTTTGTTGACCAGGATGCGATCTCCCGGGGTGGAGCGTCGCTCCAAGGAGCGTAGAACGGGCCTCATCTCCTGCCCCGCGGGCTCGGTATGGTAACGATAAAGGAAAATCCCGGCGCCGGCGAGGAGGGCTGCCGCGAATGCCGGAACGCTGATCCCCCGGGCGGCCGGACGGAGGCCGGCGACGCCGGCGGCGACCAGGACGAAGAAGAGGGGCCCGGCGAAGAGCATCTGGCGGGTCCCGCCGTAGGGGTAGAGGCGGAGCATGGAGGCCGCCGCCGCCCCGGTCACCGAAAGGAGAAACAGCAGCACCGGGATACGGCCGTCAGGCCGGCGGAGAAGGAAGACCCCTCCGGCGGCGGCCAGCCCTCCGAACAGAAGGCCGGCGGCGGGATGGATGAAGGAGAGATAGCTCCACAGCTCCAGCGTGGCACGCGCCAGAAAGCGCAGCCCGGTCAAGATCCCGCCCGCGGGAAGGAACTTGTCCTCATAGAACGCGGCCGGAGTCCCATGGCTCATCTGGGCGGGAAGGCTCGCGAGGTAGAAGGGGAGCGCCCCCGCCGCCGCGCCCACGACGGCGAGCACTCCGCGCGCCGCGCCGGGCGCTCGCCGAAGCCAGTCGGAGACGCTCAGGATCCCCATCGCCAGGAGGATCCAAACGGCGCCGTACATCGTCAGGAGCGCGGCGCAGGCGAGGATCCCCGTCCTGGCCCATTCCCGGATTCCTCCCGTCTTCCGCGCCGCCAGGTACGCGCCGGGCAGGAGGGCGCACATCAGCAGCGTGAGGGCGTAGACCCGCAGCGACTGCGAGTAGCGGATGGGGTAGGGGGCCAGAGCGGTGAACAGCGCCGCCAGCAGTGCGGTGGTCGCGTCCCCCGATGCAGCGCGGGCCAGCCCCGCCACCGCGGGGATGGCGAGGATGCCGAAGAGGCAGGGGAGAAGCCGCAGCCAGAGCTCGCTTCGCGAAGCCAGCGCGTGCACCCGCAGCATGGCGGCGAACAGCGGGGGGTCGAGGGTGATCTCCCGGTTGGAGATGAGCGGGTTGCCGCGGGACGCCCAGAACTGCTGGCACTCGTCGTAGGAGAGGCTTCGGTCGCCCAATCCGAAAAGGCGAACGGCCGCGCCGAGGATCAGGATGGCCCAAAGCCGTCGGTCTTTCAGCATCGAGTTCGGAATCCCCCGGTGGGACCGGCGCAGAATCTCTCACATCGACCCCGGTGGGTCAAGGCTGGAGCGGTTGCGGACGCCCCGCTTCTCGGGTAGCCTGAGAAACTTTTCGCCGGAGAAGGCATGCGAGCGCGGCATTGGGAGCGTCGGCGCCGGGACCTCACCTACGTCCTACTGTTCACGGCCGTGGTCCTCGTCTCCGCCTTCCTCTACGAGCATGGCGCCCGGGTGCGGCTGGTCCCGGAGGCGATCGGCACCGACCTGATCCACCTCGTCGGCTACACCGCCGCCTCGTTCCTGAGAATGCTGGCCGCCTATCTATTCTCGCTCCTGTTCGCCGTCGCCTGCGGGACGCTGGCGACGACGGGCCCGTCGCGCGAGCGGATGATTCTGCCGTTTTTGGACATCATGCAGTCGGTTCCGGTCCTCGGGTTCTTCCCGGCGGCGGTCCACTTCTTCGTCCAGATGACCCGGGGAAGCCGCCTCGGCGTGGAGATGGCCGCCATCTTCCTGATTTTCACCTGCCAGGCGTGGAACATGGCGTTCGGCGTGTACGAGGGGATCAGCACCATCCCCGCCGACGCCCGGGAAGTGGTCGCCTCGTTCGGCTGCAGCAAGTGGCGCAGCTTCGTGCGCCTGCTCCTCCCCTCGGCGATCCCCAAGCTCGTCTACAACAGCATCCTGTCGTGGTCCGGAGGATGGTACTTCCTGATCGCCTGCGAGATCATCGCGCTCGGACCCGCGCGCTACCGCCTGCCGGGACTCGGATCCTATTTGATCAAGACGACCGAGGAGGGGAATCTAGCCGGAACCTTCACCGGACTGGCCCTGCTGACGCTCGTGGTTCTGGCCATGGACCTGCTGATCTGGGCCCCCCTCTCCGCCTGGGCGGGAAAGTTCCGCTACGAATTCGCTACCGAATCTTCGCAGGCCGAGACGAGGCTTCCGCTCGTGTTCGTGGGGGGTGCGGCGGTGGCCCGGGGGATCCGCAAGGTCTTCCGCCCGCTGACGCGGCGGCTGAGGCTGCTCAGGCGCCGGGGGGTCCGATGGCTGCGGCATCACGGGCTGGAATTCGCCAAGCGGGTCTTCTCGGCGAAGACGGGCCGGGCGACGCGGACCGCCTTCGGCTGGCTGCTGGGGGTCGCGGCGGTGTATCTCGGAGTCCGGGCCGGGATCGCGCTGGCCCACGGTCTGGCCCTGCCATGGCCGGAGGAGGCCCGCAAGATCCCCCTCTACCTGTTGCTGTCGTTCCTGCGGCTGGCGGCCGCCTACACGATCGCCCTTTCCTGGACGATCCCGATCGCCCTCTGGGTCGGGGTAAGTCCGCGTCTGTCGCGTTTCGCGACCCCGCTCGCCGAGATCTTCGCCTCGCTGCCCGCCACGGCGCTGTTTCCGCTGATCGTCGTCATCGTGATCCGCACTTCGGGCGGGATGAACCTCGCGTCGGTCCTTCTGGCGCTGACCGGGATGCAGTGGTACCTTCTGTTCAACCTGATCGCCGGAGTCCGCAGCATTCCCAGTGAGCTGAGGGAGGCGGCCCGCTCGCTCGGGCTGAGCCGGTGGATGACGTGGCGCAAAGTGGATCTTCCCGCGCTGCTGCCGTCCCTCGTCACGGGAAGCATCACGTCCTGGGGCGGGGGATGGAATTCCCTGATCGTCTCCGAGTACCTCGTCTACAAGGAGAAAGTCTACTCCGTCCGCGGGATCGGCTCGCTGCTGGATCGGGCGACCTACGTGACGGGCGATCAGAAGCTGATCCTGCTGGCGCTCCTCGCGCTGGTGGGCACGATCGTCCTGCTGAACCGTTTCGTCTGGCACCGGCTGTACGTGCTGGTGGCCGACCGTTATAAGATTGACGCCTGAACAAGGGAGCCGCTTGGAACTCCTTCGCCTCGAGCAGGTGCGCAAGACGTATCCCCAGCCCCAGGGAACGATCACCGTCCTCAACGGAATCGATCTCTCCATCCAGAAGGACGAGTTCGTCGCGATCGTCGGTCCGTCGGGCTGCGGGAAGACGACCTTGCTGCGAATCCTCAACGGCCTTCTCGAGCCGACGGAGGGGAGGGTCCTCTACCGCAATCAGCCGATGGCCGGGGTCAATCTGAGCTGCGCGATGGTCTTCCAATCCTTCGCGTTGCTGCCGTGGCTGACGGTGCGCGGCAACGTCGAGCTGGGCCTGGAGGCGAGAGGGATGGAAGCCGAAGCCCGCGCGCGCAAGGCGGGGTTCTTCATCGACAAGGTGGGGCTCGACGGCTACGAGGAAGCCTATCCGCGCGAGCTCTCGGGGGGCATGAAGCAGCGGGTCGGGCTGGCGAGGGCCGTGGCGGTGGAGCCGGAAGTGCTGCTCATGGACGAGCCCTTCTCGGCGCTGGACGCCCTGACCTCCGTGGCATTGCGCGAAGAGCTGCTCGACATCTGGAGGGACTCCGAAATTCCCCTCTCCACGATCATCCTCGTGACGCACATCATCGAGGAGGCGGTGGAGCTGGCCGACCGGATCATCGTCCTGTCGAACCGTCCCGCCAGAATCCTGCGAGACATGACGGTTCCGCTCGAGCGCCCGCGGAACAAGAAATCGGAAGCATTCGGAGAATTCGTCGACCAGATCTTCTCCATGATCGCTTGAAGCGCACCTCCGAGAGCGGAGGAAGGGAAGGGAGCATGGAAGTCACACCGGTACCGGAAGTGGGAATGACGAGAATCCTGGGACTTCTGGACGTCCTCGACGATCACGGCGGGCGGCAGGACATCTACCGGCTGGCCCGCGACCTGAACTACGAGTTCGGCGACCTGTTGGGGGTGATCAAGGCGGCCGAGATTCTCGGCCTGGTCGACACGCCGGGCGGGGACGTCGTCCTGCAGCCTTTGGGCAAGCAGATCATCGAGTGCGACGTCAACACGAAGAAGAGCCTTCTGAAGAAGCAGGTGAAGGCTCATTCCCTGTTCGCCCACTTCATCGATTTCCTGAAGGGGATGCCGGAGCGCAAGGCCTCCCGGGAGGAGATCCTCGTCGAGGCGGGCAGGATCCTGCCTCAGGAAAAGCCCCTGTCGATCTTCCGGACTCTGGTGAACTGGGGACGATACACGGAGCTGTTCGGATACAACCGCGACGACGACGCCTTCTACCTCGATTCGGAAGGGTGAGCCGATCCTCGTTTCCCGCTCCGTTACGAAAACGAAGAAGGCGGCCCGCATCGAGCCGCCTTCTTATACCGGGGGCAAGAGTCCCCGGGGTGTAAGGTCGGGGTTGGGGCCCCGAGCCTTTCAGGCTTCGTGGTCACCGGCTGCGCGCCTGCTTGACCTGTCTGCCTCATCTATACGCCCCGGCCCGGCGCCTGTCAACCGAAAAATCTCGCTGGAAAAACCGGCAAGCCGGGTCTTCCCGGCGCGCGGGGATCGCCGCTCTTCGTTGGGGGACACGGGGGGGGACACGGGCAGCGGGGCAGGAGCGCGGCGCGCTGCGGCCGACGCGATGCGGGGGCCCGAGCGCCCGCGGCGAGCGGCGCCGTGACCGCGAGTCGCGACGGCGGGATCAACGGGCGGCGCCGCTCGATCGCCCTCACGGGATGGCTGTGCGTCGCGCTGGGCGCGCTCGTCGTCCTTTCCGCGGCCGCCCTGGCGCTGGTCGGGATCCTGCGGGCGTTCTTCGCGGCCGAAGGGCTCGATCCGGTCGCCGGCCTGGAAGATTCGCTCGATCCCTTCGGAAGGATGATCCTCGCGAACGTCGCCCTGGTCTCGACGGTCCAGCTGCTCCTGGGGATCGCGACCCTGGTCATCGGAATTGGGTTCGTGAAGACGAGGCCGTGGGCGAGGCCGGGGCTCGAAGCGCTGGCGTGGGTGACGCTGGCGGGATCGATCGCGTCGGGGGCCTGGGGAATCGCCGCCGGGCCGGGGCCGGCCCCGCCGGGTGGCTTTTCCTCGAAGGGCTTCTTCCTCGTGGCGGCGGATCTGGCCCTGGCGATCGCGCAATGCGCCGCCTGCGTCCTGCTGATCCGGTACCTTCGACAGCCGGGCGTTCGGAGCGCCTTCCGGCGGGAGGCGCAAGCCGGTCCCGGCCGAGTGGCCGGCGATCGGTAGCCGGCGGCATCGGGTCGGGTCTCGCGGCGAAAGGCCTGGAGCGGCGCGCTTCGCCGCGTGGCGATCCGGGTCTCGACGGCCTCGAGATCCGCGAGGTTTCAGCGAGGCGAGGTTTAAAGGAGGACGACCGACTGGACGCCGGAGACCTCGAAGCGCTTGCGGCATCGGGGTGACTGGCAGTGGACCGCGTCGTCGGCCCGCACCATGTAGGATCGGGCTTTGGCGAACTTGGCGCGGTCTTCGGAGGAAGCCCGGGGCGGAAGAGAGGACCTCTTCGTGCGGACGATCCAGCGCAGCGGGTAGGTGTCGCTCTGGCGGCAGAAGGGGCAGTGCAGTTGCGCCGGCTTCTGCTCCGAGCGCTCCGTGTAGAAATCTTTCTCGTCCATGACGGCAGACTATCGGATCGCCCGCGGGCCGTCAACCGAGCGCCTCGGGGCCCTCGCGGCCGCGAAGCTACCGCCCGCGCGCCGCGCGGCGGGGAAGGATCTCGTCGAGGATTCGGCCGGCGCCGTAGACTTTCTCCAGCGCCTCGGTCAGTGCCGCGGTATGGACGGCGAGGGCGCGGTTCACGGATTCGTCGAAGCCGTAGTCCCCTCCCAGCGACTGGATGTTCCCGTCAAAAATCAATCCCGTGACGCGCCCTTCCCGGTCGATGACCGGCGATCCCGAATTGCCGCCGATGATGTCGTTGGTGGTGCAAAAGTTCATCGGCGTGGAGGGAGGGAGCGCGGAGCGCGCGGAGAGCCAGCGGGCGGGGAGCGCGAAGGGATCGCTGCCCGTTTCACGGTCGAAGAGGCCGGCGAAATCGGTGAGGGGCCGGACCATCTTTCCGTCCTGCGGGAATCCCTTCACCTGACCGTAGGAGAGGCGCAGGGTGAACGTGGCGTCCGGGTAGGCCCGGGTGCCCTCGATCTCAAAATGGGCCCGCGCCACCAGCTCGTCGTTGCGCTTGAGCACCGATTCGATCTCGTCCTCGAAGGTCTTGCGCAGGGCCCGCGCGTCGGGATCAATCCGGCGGGCGAGCCCGATCAGCGGATCGTCCGAGGTCTCCAAGGCCGGCCGCCCCGCCTCGAAGAGCTTGCGGCGGACCGCGACATCCTTCAGCCGGCTTCCCTTCACGAGCGCCTCGGCCAGCGCGCGCGGCGATTCCCTGCCCAGGACCTTCTTCACGAAGGGATCGTCCGCGCCGAGATCTTCGCGAAGCTTCGTCAGCCCGAACGTCAGGTTCAGGATCTCGAATTCGTCATAGACGGGCGCGGACGAGAAGAGCTTCTGCTTCAGCGCGGGCAGCCTCGATTCGGCGAATTCGCGCAGCCGCTTCTCGTTCGGCTTGGGAAGCTCTTCGGCGGCGCGCACCAGCGTCCGGGCGAAATCCAGCAGCGTCGAGCCGAAGGCGCCGCCGGTCTCCATGGCGGCATAGCGCCGCTGGATCCGCTTCTGGGCGTCCTTGGCCCGCGCGATTGCCTCCCAGGCTCCTCCATAAGTCCGCTTCCGGGAAGAATCCGCCTCGAGACGCGCGCGGAACGCGTTCTCCGCCTCGACCTTCGAGGCGAAGAACGCCTTGTCGAGCAGCGCCTCGTGCCTGCCGCGCAGCGCCTTCAGGGAGTTCTCCACCCGCAGCAGGGCGTTCGTCGAGATGCGTCGCTGCTCCGCCCCGCGCTCCTGGAACTGCGTGAGCATCCCGCGCTCCTCGGCGAGCCTGAGGAGCCTGCTGGGCAGCGCGACGTCGCGCTCGTATTCCAGCTCGGACACCGTGAGCAGCCGCGAGGTGGTGCCGGGATTGCCCGAGACGAACGTCAGGTCGGAATCCTTCGATCCGGCGGCGGACCAGGCCAGATGGTGCTCGGTTTTCGCCGGCTTGCCGCCTTCGTAGAGACGCAGGAACGAGACGTCCAGGCAGTATCGCGGGAAATTGAAGTTGTCGGGATCCCCTCCGAAATGCGCGATGTCGGCCTCCGGCGCGAAGACCAGCCGCACGTCCTGGTACCTCTTGTACTTGTAGAGGTGATAGCGGCCGCCGTGGTACAACGGAACGACGTCGCAGCGCAGCGTCTCGCGGACCGCGCACTCCTTCTCGATGCGCGACATCTCCGCCTTCTGGGCCTCGTTGTACTGCTGGTCCGCCAGGCCCTTCGTCGCCTCGTCGACGCGCTTCGTGACGTCGGTGATTTCCAGCAGCTGGTTGATCTCGATCTCGGGGCAGCGGACCTCCTCCGCCTCGCGGCGCGCGAAGAAGCCGTCCGCCATCCGGTCCTGATCGGCGGTGGAGATCTGCTCGATGCAGGAGCGGGCGCAGTGATGGTTGGTCATCACCAGGCCGCTGCCGGACACCAGACTCCCGGAACAGCCGCCCGCCAGACGGACCGAGGCGAGGCGCACGTGATCCAGCCACTCCTGGCTCGGGGCGAAGCCGTATTTCTCCTTCACCGTCTCGGAAGGGAAGTTGTCGAAGGTCCACATTCCCTCGTCGGCCCGGACGATTCCCAGGCTTGCGGCGAGCAGGCCGATGCCGATCCAGCGTTTCATGGCGGTCTCCTTGCGGGGAAAAAGGCGCCGCTCAGCCTACTCCCGGCGCCGCCGAGCGTCAACCGGCGGGCCGCCTCGCGCGCCCGGGCGGACGGGCATGAGCCCCCCCTGTTTTTCTGTGGTATATTGACGCTCGATACAGACAGTGAGGCCGCCGCCTCTCATCCGCACTCGCGCCGATCCGGAAACGCTCCGGGCCGGGAAAGGAGCCATCACGATGTGGGAAAAGCTGACCGCCAAGCCGCTGAAGCCGTCCACCCTGGCCATGGACGGGATTTCCAAGAAAACCATGGAGGAGCACCACAAGCTCTATCAGGGATACGTGAACAAGACGAACGAGATCATGGAGAAGCTCGCCGGCGCCGACTTGAAGACGGCCAACCAGGTCTTCAGCGATCTGCGCTCGCTGAAAGTGGATCTCTCCTTCGCCATCGGCGGTGTCAAGAACCACGAGATCTACTTCGAGCACTTGGGGGGGAAGGGCGGCAAGCCGTCCGGCAAGCTCCTGCAGGCGATCGAGCGCGGGTTCGGGTCGTTCGACGAATGGGCTGCGGACCTGAAGGCGACGGGGATCGCCGCCCGGGGCTGGGTCTGGCTGGCGTACGACCGGGACTGGCAGCGCTTCTTCAACTACCTCGGCGACGCGCAGAACACCTTCCCGGTCTGGAACGCCACGCCGATCCTGGCGCTCGACACCTACGAGCACGCCTATTTCATCGATCACGGCGTGAACCGCGGCGCCTACATCGACGCGTTCATAAAGAACGTCGACTGGGACGCGGTCCTGAAGAACTTCGAAACGCTTCACCTCTGAGATGCGCCCGGCGCGGGCGGTCCCGGGCGCCGGGACCGCCCGCGAACCGCGCCGCCTCGGCGCGCCCGCCGACTTACGCGAATCGACGCCTTCCTCGCTCATTGTCCCGACGGGAACAGCTCATTGACCCTCTCGCGCCCTTGGGCTAGAGTAGCCGCCGGTTGCCATCCCTTCAGCCCGGAGGAAACGCTGCATGAAGTCGAGACGCTTCGGAGTCGCCCTCGTTCTGCTGTTTCACGCGCTGGCCGTTCCGGCCTCGGCCCAGGAGCTCGGGTACTTCGGTCTGGGACCCCGCGTCGGAGTGAGTAACAATCCCGACCAGATCGTGGCCGGAATGCAGTTCAATTTCGGGGAGTTCGCCCCGCACCTGCGCTTTCAGCCGAACTTCGAGCTCGCCACGGGCGACGATCACGACATCATCTCGATCACCGCGCCGGTCCATTACCGCTTTGTCGTCGAAGGGAACGTGGTTCCGTACGCCGGAGGGGGCCTCACCGTGGCGTGGGTGAACGTCGATCTGCCGCGCGGCCGGAGCGATTCCGATTTCGAGATCGCGGCCACGGGAGTCGGCGGAGTGGAGTGGCCGATGCGGGACCACAACGCCTTCTTCCTCGAGCTGAACGTCGGCTTCGGCGACATCCAGGACGTGGCCGTGCTGGCCGGCTGGATGTTCGGCGGCGGCGGCGAGGTCCAGCGTCCGGCCCCGGCGCAGCCTTGACCTGGACGGCGGAGCGGCCTCGCCGGCCGCGGTGAGCCAAGATGACCGATTTTCTTCCGATCGTCCATCCGCGCATCGAGGAATACCTTCATCGGATCACCCGTCCGCGCGATGCCGTTCTGAGCGACATGGAGGAGCTGGCCCGGCAGCGCGATTTCCCGATCGTCGGGCCGCTCGTCGGGACCCTTCTGCAAGTCCTGGCGCGCGCGCTTGGGGCGCGCCGGGTGCTGGAGCTCGGCTCGGGTTTCGGTTACTCGGCGATCTGGTTCGCCCGCGGGATGGGGGACGAGGGACGCGTCGTGGCCACGGAGTCGGACCCCTCGAACGCCGAGGCCGGAAGAGGGTTCGTCGCGCGGGCCGGCCTGAGCCGGCAGATCGACTTCCGTGTCGGCGACGCCCTCGAGACGGCGCGCCGGCTCGAGGGGACGTTCGACATCGTCTTCAACGACGTCGACAAGCAGGACTACCCCCGCTCGCTCGCGGCCGCGAACCGGCTGCTGCGTCCGGGAGGGCTCTTCGTCTCGGACAACATGCTCTGGCGCGGCAGCGTCGTCGAGGAAGGCCGAGAGCCGACGACGCGCGGCGTCCAGGAGCTGACCCGGCTGCTCTACGGTTCCTCCGAATATCTCACCACGCTGATCCCCCTGCGCGACGGCGTCACCGTCAGCCTGCGAGTCGGCTGAGGCGCCGCCCCAGAGCCGCGGTGTTTGCTCCGCAAGCTTCCTAACGCAAATCCCCACTCCCCACAGGATTTTCGACGCCCACGCTCGTAATCCGCGGCTACAGTTCTGTGATCCGCAAGCGCCCTGCCCGAAAGCTGCGCCAGGAGCGGGATTCGCCTAATCCATCGGACGACGCGAGTTAGGGAACATCTTCACAAGCCGTCGGTCCCATGGCACCTCCCTTGCTTTTGTCGGAGAAGCGGTTTCAGGCCGTTCCGGTCGCTCTCGTAGGATGGTGCCGACGATGACCCGACTTCCCTCCAAGACCCTCCTCGCGCCGGCCATTTTCCTCTCCATCGCGGGGGCGCTCGTCCTCACGGCACCCGTGGCGCTGGCCGGCAGCGCCACGCTGAACTGGGATCCCGTCGCCGATGCCGATCTCGCCGGCTACAAGGTCTATTACGGGACCTCTCCGGGCGTCTATCCGAACGTGCAGGACGTGGGGAACGTCACCACCGTCACCCTCAACAACCTGACCGACTGCACGCTCTATTACTTCGCCGTGAAGGCTTACGATACGGCGGGGAACGTGAGCGCCGTCTATTCGAACGAAATCAGCGGCATGGCCCGGCCGACGGTCGGCGGGGTGAGCCCCTCGTCCGCGAATCAGAACGCCAGCGGCGTGAGCCTCACGATCACCGGCACCAATTTCAGGACCGGCGCCACGGTCACCTTCAGCGGCACGGGAATCACCGTCAACTCCGTCTCCGTCGGCAGCTGCACGACGCTGACGGCAAGCGTCAGCATCGCCGCGACCGCCGCCACGGGGGCCCGGAGCGTGACGGTGAAAAACGCCGACCAGAGCTCCGGCACCGGCAGCAATCTGTTCACGGTCAACCTGGCCGATCTCACGGCGCCCGTGATCAGCGCGACCGCGTCCGCCGGCGTCACGACCAGCGGCGCGACGATCACCTGGACGACGAACGAAGCCTCGTCCTCGCAGGTGGCCTACCGGGCCCAGGGATCCGGCACCTACACGAACACGTCGCTGAACTCCAGCCTCGTGACGTCGCACAGCGTCACGCTCTCGGGCCTCAACGCCGCCACAGTTTACGAGTATCACGTGATGAGCACCGACGCGGCGGGCAACACCGCGACGTCGACTCCAGACGGCACGCTCACCACCAAGTCCTTCAACTACGTGACGGTCGAGGCCGAATCGGGGACGCTGACCTCGCCGATGGCTTCCCACAACGACTTCGACACCCCGCTGGCCTTCAACGGAAACTACATCTGGACTCCGGCGGGAACCGGGGCGAACACCAACGGCAATCCGACCGCCAAGGCGACGTACGCCGTCACGCTGGCGAACTCGGGCACCTACACGCTGTGGGTGCGGATGTACGCCGTGACGGCCAACAACGATTCGTTCTGGCAGAGCCTCGACAGCGGCACGAAGACGACCCTGACGGCGGGCAATCTCGGCGTCTGGGCATGGACGAAGGGCGCCACCTTCACGGTGACCGCCGGGTCGCACAGCCTGGTCCTCGGCCACCGGGACGAGCAAACGCGCGCCGATCAGATCATCCTGACCGACGACGCCGCCTTCGTCCCCGTCGCCGCGCCCACGGACTCCACGCTCGCCGTCCTCTCCGCGGTGAGCGCCGGAAGTCTGACCTCCTCCGGAGCCACCGTCACCTGGACGAGCAACGAGCCGTCCGACAGCCAGGTAGAGTACGGCCTCAGCACCTCCTACGGGTTGGCCAGCCCGGTCGATTCGACGCTGGTCCTCGGACACAGCGTGACCCTCACCGCCCTGCAATCGGCGACCGTCTATCACTACCGCGTCGTCTCCAAGGACCGCGGCGGCAACGTCACGCGATCGGCTGACTTCACCTTCACGACGGCCGCTCCGCTCGACGTCACGCCTCCGGCCAACGTGCAGAATCTCCGGCGCGGGGACACGAGTCCCTGAGCCGGGTCTTTTCCTCCTCCGCTCCCCCCCGCCGAACTCTGCGCGGCGGGGGGGCAAGATCCGAGAAAACTTTCCCCCGAACTTGCCGCTGCGGGGCCGGCGCGACGCTCGGAGCTCGACCCAAGTCATGGCCTCTCGTGGTGTGAAATCCACAACGGCTTGTGGCTCTCGGGGCCGGGGAGTCTCCGGGAAGGCCCGCCCAGGCGCCTCTTGCCAGGAGGCCCTTGCCAAGTGTCGCAGCACTTGCGTCTATAATAATGAGGCGTCAGGGAGCGTCCAGCGCCACGACGAAGCGTCGTCGGCGAGACGGGCATGGAATGGTGGCGCGGCCTTCACCGTCCACACCACGAATCGGTTGGTGAGGTCAGCCCGGGGAAGCGTCGCGCCACCTTGAATTTCCGATACCATCGGTTATTCTGTGGGCCTCAAAAAGGGGAGTCTCCGGCTTCCGCGGCTCAATCCGTTGTCCAACGTACGTGTCGGAAAGAAGGAGGAGTGATGAAGCGTCTGATGGTCGTCGGCTTGATGTTCGTGATGCTCGCCGCGGTGGCCGTCGCGAGCGTCAAATCGGGTCTGGGCGAAGGGGAGAAGATCCAGGCGTTCCTCGTGAAGAGCTGCGATGGCGGCGATCCCTACTGCCAGGTCTGCAAGTACGGGAAGCGGCCGAAGCTGATCAGCGTCGGGGACTTGAGCGACGCCGCCTGGATCGAGGATCTGAAGGCGATCCAGAAGCTCCACGAGAAATACTCCAAGGACGGCAAGGGGCTGGCCGTCTTCGGCCTGGCCGCCACCGTCAAGGACGGGAAGGCCTCTCCGGTGAGCGATCCCGAGGCGGCGCTGGCGAAGCTGAAGGAGATCAAGGAGAAGAACGGCATCACTTTCCCGCTGGTCATCGCCCAGAACGCGGATGAAGTCTACAAGACCAAGAACCAGGCGAATCCGGGCTACAAGATCTTCGAGAACTACTACAACGTGACGACCAGCCGGACGGTTATGTTCGGCGACGCGAGCAACACGGTCAAGTACAACGCCGTGCTCGCCGACGACACCGAGAGCAAGCAGCTTTCCGATCTTGAGACGGTGCTGCAGAAGAACCTGTAATCGAAGGGTCCAGGGTCTCGTCTCCGGAATCGGCTTGCCGGGGACGGGTCGGCATCGTTGTCGAGACGCGACGCTAGGCGCTCTCGAAGGTGGCGCGCAGCGCCTCGTCGAACGGCGTGAGCGAGTAGCCGAGATTCCGGATCGCCTTTTCCGAGGAAAAAGCCCACGGCGTCTGCAGAGCCCGGACCAGGCCGCGCGAGAGAAGCGGCTTGGTCCGGGTGGCGGCGCCTACGATCTCGGCGGCGGCGGCGAAGGGGGCGAGGGCCGCGGAAGGGAAGCTCCGGAAGCGTCTTCCGTCGCCCGCCAGCGAGCCGATCTTCGCCATCAGATCCCGGATGGCGATGTTCTCTCCGCCCAGGATGTAACCCTCCCCCGCATCCCCCCGGCGCATCGCCTGGACGATTCCCCCGGCCACGTCTTCCCCATAGACGACGTTCAGGACCAGATCGCCGCGGTCCGGAAGCCAGCGGGGCACCCGGCCTTCCTTGAAGCGGCGGCACCAGGAGAAGACGCGATTGGCGTCCGAGAGGTCGCGCGGTCCGAACACGGAGGCCGGCATCACGAGAACGACCGGAAGCCCTTCGGCGGCGAAGCGCATCGCCTCGAGATGGGCGTAGTACTTGGTCCGGTGGTAATCGCTGTTGAACACGCCGCCGGCGACCCGGGCGGTCTCGTCCTTCAGCGGCGCCGGATCGTTCGCATAGACGATGATGGAGGAGGAATAGACCAGCTTCCGAAGTCCCAGCTCTTTCGCCGCCGCCAGAACGTTCCGCGTTCCGGTGACGTTGCTGCTCTCGTATTCGGCGCGCCGGGGGTGGTACTGCACGCGCGCGGCCAGGTGATAGCCCTCGTCGCACCCTTCCATGGCCCTCCGGACCACTCCGGAATCGGCAATGTCGCCGCTGAAGATGCGCAGCGGGGCGCCCTCGGGAACTTCGAGGCGCGACGGATCGCGCACGATGACGTGGATGCGCCGGCCTTCGCCGAGCAGGCGGAGGAGCAGGCGCTTGCCGAGGAAGCCGGTGACCCCCGTGAGGAAGATGGACTCTCCCATGAGGCGAGTCTAGCGGCCGGGCCGCCGCTTGTCGAACCGGCCTCTTCCCGGCGGGCGGCGTCCCTCCGGAAACGCCCCTTTGGTGCTATAGTTTCACGATGAATCCCGCGCCCCTCGGCATCAGCCGGCACTCCCGCTCCCTCGACGGCAGCCGCTACGTCTACGCGGTTCTCTCCCGCCGATCCAAAGGGATCTCGGTGGGCATCAACCTGAACCCCGACAAGATCTGCAACTTCGACTGCATCTACTGTCAGGTCGATCGCACGGTCGCGCCGGCGGTCTCCCGGGTCGACGAAACCCTCCTGGCGCGGGAGCTGGAGTCGACACTGGCGAAAGCCAGCAGCGGAAGCCTGTTCCAGGCCCCTCCCTTCGATCGGGTGCCGGAGCCGCTGCGGCGGCTCGCCGACCTGGCTTTCGCGGGGGACGGCGAGCCCACCACCTATCCGAGGTTCCGCGAGGTGGTGGCGCAGGTCGTGGCGCTGAAGAGGAATCTGGGACTCGACGGCCTGAAGATAGCGCTCTTGACCAACTGCACGGTCCTGGACAGGCCGGCGGTGCGCCAGGCGCTGGCGCTGCTGGACGAAAGCGACGGCGAGATCTGGGCGAAGCTGGACGCCGGAACGGAACAGTACTATGAGACCGTGTGCGTCCCGGGGGGCGCGAAGTTCGCGAAGATCCTGGCCAACATCCTGGAAGCGGCCCGGATCCGGCCGCTGGTGATCCAGAGTCTCTTCCTGCGGTACCGGGACGCGCCGCCCCCGGCGGAGGAGATCGCCGCCTTCTGCGAGCGCCTCAACGAGGTGACGGCCGGCGGCGGGCGGATTCGGGGGGTCCAGGTCTACACCGTCGCGCGCCGTCCCGCCGCCGCGGCGGTGTCGCCCCTCTCCGACGGCGAGGTGGACGCGATCGCCGAAGAGGTGAGGCGCCGAACGGGCTTGCAGGTCGAGGCTTTCTACGGCTCCAGCGCCTGGTAGGGAACCGCCGTGCATCTCATCTCGGCCAGCCGCCGCACCGACATTCCCGCCTTCTATTCCGACTGGTTCATGGAAAGGATACGGGCGGAGACGGTCTCCTGGGTCCAGCCCTTCAACGGCCGCATCGTGACGGTGTCCCTGGCTCCCGCGGACGTGGCGGCGATCGTCTTCTGGACGCGGAATTTCAGCCCCATGGCCCGCCACCTGCAGGAGCTTGCGGAGCGGGGCCATCGCAGCCTGGTTCATTACACCATCACCCGGCTGCCGAGGACCTTCGAAACCCACGTTCCCGCAGCCTCGACGGCGGTCGCCCGTTTCCGGGAGCTGGCCGGCCGGATTGGAGCGGAGCGCGTCCTCTGGCGTTACGACCCCATCCTGATTTCCGCGGAGACGGGCGTCGACTTCCATCGGCGCGCGTTCGAGTCGCTCGCGGCCTCGCTGGAAGGGGCGACCCGCCAGTGCACCCTGAGCTTCGCGCAGGTCTACGGAAAGGTGCGCAGGAATTTCACCCAGCGGGCGCTGCCGCTGCCCGACCCGGACCTGGAGCTGCGGCGCCGCCTCGCGGCCCGGCTCGGGGAGATCGGAGCGGCGCGGGGCATCGAGGTGAAATCCTGTTGCGGCGACGATCTGCTGGGCGGCTCGGTGGGGAAGGCGCGCTGCGTCGATCGGGAACAGATCCTCCGGCTCTGGCCCGAGCTGGAGGTCGGCGCCCGCCCCTCTCCGACCCGCGAGGAATGCGGCTGCTTCCATTCGTGGGACGTGGGAGCCTACGACACCTGCCTGCACGGCTGCATCTATTGCTATGCGACCCGCAACCGGGCGGCGGCGCAGGAGCGGCATGCGAAGCATGATCCCGCCTGCGAGACCCTGATTCCGGTCGCACCTCCCGGACGCTGACTTCCCTCGTTCCTTCGGAGCAGCGATGGACCTCTCCGTGATCCGGATCGTCCTGGTGGATCCCCGGATCCCCGAAAACATCGGGATGGCGGCGCGGGCGATGAAGAACTGCGGCCTGTCGCGCCTCGTCCTGGTGCGGGGGGCGGATCCCGGCCAGCCGGCCGCGTGCCGGGTAGCCATGGACGCTCTGTCGATCCTCGAGGCGGCGGAAACGTTTGCCGACCTCGACGCCGCCGTGGCGCGCTCGCGGATGGTCGTGGGAACAACCCGGCGCGCGGGCCAGGATCGCCGGCCGCTTCTGTCTCCCGCGGAATGGATCCGGGACGTCCTGCCGCGCGCCGCCGGCGGGGAGATCTCCATCCTGTTCGGCACGGAAAAGGACGGGCTGACGCGGGACGCGGTCGACCGCTGCGACGTGCTGCTCACGCTCGGGGGCCATCCCGAGTTCCCCTCCTTCAACGTGGCTCAGGCGGTCTTGTTGGTGGCCTACGAGCTGTTCAGGACCGCCCCCGAGCCGGCGGAGGAGCGCCGGCTCGATCTCGCGAGCGCGGCGGATCGCGAGGCCCTCTTCCGGCATCTCGAGACCGTGATGCTCCGGGTCGGCTTCCTCCGCGCGAACCACGGCCGTATTCTCTCCACGTTCCGGAGGCTTCTCGGACGGACCGGCCTGGAGGAGCGGGAGATCAGGATTCTTCGGGGGTTCCTCAGCCAGATCGAATGGGCCCTCGGGGCGGGGAACCGGGCAGGGAGTGAAGGGGCAGGCGCCGGATCGCCCGGCGGCCGCCCTGACGAGCCGTAAGTCGTCTTTAAAGAGAGAAACAGGGCCGGAGGCGCTCCGGCCCTCGATGGCAAAGGAGGGCGATCGGAATTACTTGAGGTGCTTCGACACGAGCTTGGTCATCTCGAACATCGAGACCGATTTCTTGCCGCCGAAGATCGGCTTGAGCTTGTCGTCGGCATTAATCATCCGCTTGTTCTTGGCGTCCTGGAGCTTGTTCTTCTTGATGTAGGCCCACAGCTTCTTCGTCACCTCGGTGCGCGGCACCGCTTTCGAGCCGATGACCTCTCCAAGGGCGTCGCTGGGGGTCATGGGCTTCATGAACGCGGCGCTGGGTTTGCGGGCCTTCTTCTTCGCTGTCGCCATCTGCCTCTCCTTTGCAAAGTGGTTCGCAATGTCAGGGAACTTGATACCGGGCGATATTCATACCCGGAGGACGTGAAAAAATCAAGCGGGACCGGCGAAAAATGATCCGGCCGCGGAAAGCTCCGGTCCCGCCGGGTCTCCGGAAAGGGGTGCCGCCGCTTCGCCGAGCTCCTTCCAAGACGCGGCGGCGATCCTCACCGGCGGGCGCTACCGGCCCGGGTCGGAGGGGTTCTCGAAGGGAATCAGCTTGCGGGGACGCCGCGGCGGAATGGCCTTGACGTCGCGCGTGAGCCGGTCGAACATCGTCTCGATGTAGCGCTCGAAGGCGAGGAGCAGATGGGGAGGCAGGGACGGCGAGGGGGCCCGGCGGACGGCCCGCCCGGAAGCGCCGGCGTTCTCCGGCTCGCAGGCCTCGGAGCCGGCCATCTCCGCGGCTAGGCGCTCCTTCTGCATCCGGGCCATGACGAATTCCAGCTTCTTTTCCCAGAGACACCGGGACCGATCGGCGGACTCCTCCGCGGGGGACTCTTCTCCCGGGCATTCCTGCTCGATCCGGTGGATGTCCTCGAGCGCCTTGCGCTCCTGGTCCTCATAGGAGCGGTAGACCCGCTCCTCCACCTCGCACCAGAGACACATCATCGCCCCCGTGGGTTGCCGCTTCACGAATCTGCGGACGCGGGAGCGAGACTATAGCATATTTCCGGCGGTTCCGGTCGGATATGGCGGCCCCGGAAAGCGCGGCCGCGGCGCTAGTTCTGGCGGTTCTTCGTCCAGCGATCGTTGGTGATGCCGTACTTGTGGACCTTGTAGTTCATGACGCGGCTGGAGACGCCCAGGAGCTTCGCCGCCTCCTTCTGCACCCAGTTGCAGCGCCGCAGCGCCTCCATCACCGCCTCCTTCTCGAGCGCCTCGAGGTTCAGGAGCTGGCGATCCACCACCGTGCCGCCGTCGCCGTTGCCGTTCGCCCCGCGGCGCAGAATGCTCAGATCGCTTTCGGTGATCAGGTCCCCTTCGGCCATGAGCACCGCCCGCTCGATGGTGTTCTCCAGCTCGCGGACGTTGCCCGGCCAATCGTGCCGCATGAGCATCTCCAGCGCCGCCTCGCTGAACCCCTTGGCGGAGCGCTTCAGCTCCCTTCCGAGCATCAGGACGAAGTGCCGCGCCAGCGGCGGGATGTCCTCACGCCGCTCCCGCAGGGCCGGGACGTGCAGGCTCACCACGTTGAGGCGGTAATAGAGATCCTCCCGGAACCGCCCTTCCTGGATGGCGGCGCCGAGGTCGATGTTGGTGGCGGCGATCAGCCGGACGTCGACCTTCAAGGTCCGGTTCCCGCCGACGCGCTCGAATTCCTGCTCCTGAATGGCGCGCAGCACCTTCGCCTGGGTGGAGGCGCTCATGTTCCCGACTTCATCCAGGAACAGCGTCCCTTCGTTGGCGAGCTCGAACCGGCCGATGCGCTGCCGCTCGGCGCCCGTGAACGCCCCTTTCTCGTGGCCGAACAGCTCGCTTTCCAGGAGCGTGTCGGTGATCGAGGCGCAATTCATCTTGACGAAATTGTTGTCGCGCCTCTGGCTGTTGCGGTGGATGGCCTCGGCGATGAGCTCCTTGCCCGTGCCGGTCTCGCCCGTGATCAGCACCGTGGCGGAGCTTCCGGCGACCTTCTCGATCGTCGTGAAAATCTGCTTCATCGACGCCGACTCGCCGACGATTCCCTCGGAGCCGGGGCTGCTGCCGAGATAGGTCACTTTGCGGACCAGGCGGGTGTGCTCGAAGGCCCGCTGGATCTTGAAGTCCATCTCGTCGATGGAGAAGGGCTTCTGGATGTAATCGTACGCCCCCTCCTTGATCGCCTCGACCGCCCCGTCGATCGTTCCGAACGCCGTCATGATGATCACCATGGTCTGCTCGTTGTGCGTCTTGGCCCGCTTCAGGACCTCGAGGCCGTCGCACCCCGGCATCTTGAGATCGGTCACCACGAGATCGAAGACCTGGCGATCCAGCTTCTCCAACGCCTCGCGTCCCGTCGCGGCCTCGACCACCTTGAATCCTCCCTCCGCGAAGGCCTGGCAAAGCCCCTCGCGCAGGGTCCTCTCGTCCTCGGCGACCAGGATGTTCTTCATCGCGATGGATTCTCCAGTTTCAGGGCGGCCGCCTCGGCCGCGTCGCATCCGGTCAATAGGGGGAGCTTGACCAGGAACGTGGTCCCGCGCCCCACCTCACTCTCGAAGTCGATGATCCCCTGGTGCCCCTCGATGATTTTCCGCGCCAGGGGAAGTCCCACTCCCGAGCCGCTCTGCTTCGTGGTGAAGAAGGGATAAAAGAGGCGATCGCGCATCTCCTCCGGGATTCCCTTCCCGGTGTCGGAGATGCGGACGATGGCGTAGGCGTCGAACGAGGCCGCCGGCGAGGGGCCGTCCTCGCGGCGCCACGAGAAGCCGAGCGGCGTCGGGAGCGCTTCCCGGCAGGTTTCCACCCGAACGCTTCCCGACAGAGGAATCGCCTCGAAGGCGTTGCGGATCAGGTTCGCCAGGGCATCCCGCACCTGATCCGGATCCATCCACAACGGAGGCATCCTCGAATCGGTCTCCACGGCCACCCGGATGGTCTTCCCGTCCAGGGCCGCCGAGGCGCGGCGGATCGACTCCTGGAGCACCCCTTCGAGGGAGGCCCACTTCCACTCCACGTGCAGAGGGCGCACGTACTCGAGGCTTTCGCTGACCGTCTGGTTCAGCCGCTTCACCTCCGTGAGGATGCGGTCCAGGAGCGCCAGATCGTCGGGGCGGGCGGTGAGGCGGCGGCGCAGAAGCGAGGCGTTCACCTCGATCCCGCCGAGCGGATTGCGGATCTCGTGCGCCATCCCCGCGGCCATCTGCCCCAGGACCGCCAGGCGATCCTTCAGCTGCTCCTGCTCCTCGTGGTGCTCGATCTGGGTGAGATCCCGGAAGAGCAGCGCGGCGCCGCAGACCTCGCCTCGATCGTCCCGGATCAACGAGATGGAGAAGCCGATCGTCCTCTTGCGCTCCTCCCGCAGGCGGATCTCCATTTCGGCGCGGCTCGGCTGGTTCTTCATGCCGAACGACTCGAGGAGAATCCGCGCCAGGATCGGGTAATCCCGCAGCGCCTCGGAGCAGGGGAGACCGACGGCGCGCCGGTCGCCCATCTCCAGGATCTTCCCCGCCAGGTCGTTGATGCTGGTGATCCTTCCCTGCAGGTCGATCGTGACGCTGCCGCAACGCAAGGAATGGAAGAGATGCCGATAGAACTGATCGCCCGGCGGCTCGAACCGGGAAAAGGGCTCCGGGGATGACTTAGCGGCGAGTGACATAATTTGGCACAATCCTTTGAACTACAAGGGGTTAATATAGGAGGCCGATCGGGGCAGTCAAGGAATTGAAGTAAGAAATGACAGGAACGTACTTTAACGGCGGGGGCGGGGCGAAAAGATCGGCTCCAGAAGGCGGAAGGCGGTCCGGAGAAGGCGGTAAAGAACGCCCGGGCGGACCCCGTCGACGGGCACGGCGGCGGCGGGAAGGCGGCGCGAGAGCCAGGCGTGGGCGCGGTAGGCGTTGCGGTAGAAGAAGGCCCGGCTGTCGTTGCCCACCGTGATGGGATTGGGAACCGGATCGCCTCCCCATTCCCCTTCGGCGGCCTCGACCTTTCCCAGGACCGCGGGCGCCTCCACCACCTCGCACCGCGGATTGTTGTCGCCCTGGAAGATGAACTTCTCCCGGCCGTCCTCGATCTTCTTCCAGACGAGGCGGTGAATCGTGAGCAGGTCCCGCTGGACGAAGACCGCGATGTCGCCGACGCGCAGCGATCGCGCCTCCAGGCAGCGGACGTGCAGCTTCCAACCTTCGCGGAGCGTAGGAAGCATGCTGTCGCCGCGGAGATGAATGCGGGCGGCGCCGCCGGCCCTCAGCGCCTCGACGAGGAGCCGCAGCACCGCCGGGTCGCTCGCGACCGGGGGCCGGGAGGCTGAAGTCGGTTCCATCTCACCTCACCGAGAAGAGGGTCTCGGCTTCCGCCGTCTTGCCCGCGATCCGATCCCGGGCTCGGACCCGGACCTTGAAATCTCCGGCGGGCCATCCCGAAAGAGGAAAAGAGTAGCCGTGGACCTGACCGGACTGGTTCTCGAACAGCACCGGCTGGCCCAAGGGGCTGAATTCCGGATCTCCGGTCTTGCGCAGCGCCGCCGCCCGGAAGAACTGGTAGGCGAGATCGAGGCGAGCCTGCCCGGAGGCCGGGTCGGACCCGGGATGGTACACCTGGAAATAATACGCGAGCACTCCGCCGTTCTTGAACACCAGATCCATCTTGGGGACGAGGATCATCCGGCCCACGACGAAGGGTTCGTCGGCCCCAGGATGGGCCGCCGGCTCGAGCCGCGCGGCGAGCGTGACGCTCGACAGCGAGAATTCGTCGGCGGCGAAGTCGGGCACTCGGACCCGATCGCCCAGGGAGAACAGCGATCCCGTCGCCGGGTCGTGAATCCCGAAGAAGACCGCATAGAGCCCCGGCGGCACCGAAATCCGCGCCTGGAACAACTCGAACCCGTCGACGTCCTTCCCGAGCTCCGAGGTCCGGAAGGAAGCGGGATCCCCCAGGTCGTAGCTGGCGCTCTCGCTCGCCAGGCGCGCGTAGACCTTCCAGGCTCCGGCCGGGGCCTGGGGGTCGGCTCCGTCCGCGCCGCCCGGGGAGGCGGGACGGATTCCGAGCGTCAGGAGGACCGACGTGCTGCCATCCGCCGCGAGGAAGAAGTCGTAGTGGGTGCGAAACCGCCCCGCGTCCATGGCCGGCCGGGACGCGGCGATGGCGTCCAGGAGCTGCTTCGGCTCGGGGACCTTCTGGGCCAGCCCCGCTTGGAAGGAGAGGCTGCGCGCCGCCCCCGAGAGCCTCTCGAGCCGGCTCGCGAAAAGGCGATCGGTCATCCGCATCTCTCCGGAGTTGTCGCGGAGAAAGCGGATTTGGGTCTCCCGGTCCATTCCTTCGAACCGGGGCTGGTGGTAAATCCAGACCGCGTAGGGAATCTCCCGCCCGCGCGGTCCCGGTCCCGTGGACATCCCTTGACGGACCTCATCGGCCGGGCCGAGAAGAACGAGGATCTTCCCCCGATCGGTCTTCCAGCCGGGGAAGGGAGCGTCGTGGAAACTCCGATCGGCCTCCGCCACGCGGTTCCAGAACCGTATCTCGAATTCGTTCGCCGGCGTGACGGGATCCTCGTCACGCCGCGCCCAGAAATCGTCGATGAAGCGCGCCCGCTCCGCGTCGGTCGGCAGGCCGCGGTACTGCTTCTCTTCAGCCCTCGAGAGCAGGTAGCGCACCGGCCCCTGGTACCAATCCCGCTTCGGCCGGTTGTATTTTTCTTCCGTGGAGGGGGCCGGTGCGGCCAGGGAGGACCAGACGGCGAGCCCGGCGATCGCTGCGGCGCACAGCGGCCCCGGCGGGAGCCGGAGCCTAAGGCGGCGTCTTGACACTTTTCCGGCCCCCTATCTATACTGCGGTCTCTCGGGACAATCTCTCATGAAAATGATCGCATGACGAAGAAGACGGGCTCGATCGAAGCGTTCCCCATGGAAGAGGGGCTGCTCAGCGTCCGGGCGGGCGAAAGCGTCGTCCTGAACATCGGCGCTCTCGATCGGCAATCGGGAGTGGCCGAGATCCGGGCTCTGTGCCGCTCCCGGGAGAACCGCGACCTGGCCTCCGTGGGACGGTGGGAGCGCGGCGGCCCGAGGCCGCACGACAACTATTATCGCGTCCCCGTCCCGATCCCGGAGCATTCCCCCACCGTCGTGTGGGAAGTCTTCCGCATTCTGCTGAGGGACGGCCAGGGAAACTGCCGCGTCTACCATGCAGGGCGGGATTTCGACGAGTTCTACTTCCACGTGAAGGGAGCCGAGGGAGTCGACTCGACGCCCCCCCGGCTGCTGGGGATCCGGGTCGATCCCGCCTAGTGTTGCGTTTCGGAAATCATGTTAACACCGAGGTCGCCGAGGCGCCCGGATCGCAAAGCGCGCCAGAGCGTCGCGTACCCCAGGCGGTACGCAAGCGAGGCGCAACGCGGCGAGCCGGGATGGATCGGGGGCCGAATGTAACATGGTTTTTGAGACGCGACACTAGTTCTTCTTTTTGTCCGCTCCCGGTTTCGCGGGCTTGCGCGCCGCCGCCTTTTCGGCCGACTGGCCCGTCACGTCCGAAAGGCTGATCCGGCGAATCAGAACGGGCTTCGCCGGCCGGGCCGGGCTGCCGGCCGGCTCGGTCGACTCGCGCAGGGTGGGGACCTGGCAGATCGTCTTCACCGTATCGAGCCCTTCCACCACGTGACCCAGGACCGTGACCCGCCCGCGGAGATCCGCTTTCGAGATCGCCAGGACCATGAAGTTCGAGCCGGAATCCATCGACCCGGTCTGCCGGTTGCGGACCTGGACGACTGTCCCCGCCGTCAGAGGCTGCTCGGAGAGCTCCGGGTCGAGGTTGTACCCCGCGCCTCCGGCCGGATCTCCGGTCGGCGATCCGCCGATGATGGCGACTCCCGGCAGGATGCGGTGGAACTGGTTGCCGTTGTAGAAGCCCTGCCTCGTCAGGTCGATGAAATTCCGGACGTGGCGGGGCGAGGCCTCCTTCTCGAACTCGATGACGATCGGTCCGAAGTCGGTGTCGATCTTGGCGCGATAATCCTTCTTCGGATCGTAGCGCTCCACCACGTGGAGGATCAGCTCGTTGCCGCTCGCCCCTTCGCCCTTCCACGACAGCTTGTAGTTCCCCGGCTTCTGCAGCGCCGGGAAGATTTCGTTGACCGTCAGGACGCGTCCGAAGAAGGCGCTCTTCTCGAGGCTCTTCGGTTGCGTGATGAGGGAGGAAATCCCCTCCGCCGGTTTTAACCGCACGCCGCGCGCGTCCTCCAACTGCGTCCCGCCCAGGAGGTCCAGCCCCTTGCTGTTGTCCACGGTGCGCTCGGAGACGTTCTTCACCGTCACGGCCACCGGCAGGGGATCCCCCTGGTAGTAATAGGGGAGCTGGGTCTCGAAGAAGACGCTGATGGGCGGATTGGACTCCGCGGCGGCCCAAAGAGCCGCCGGGACGGCCAGGGCCATCACGCCGAGGACGGCCGGCCTCCTGAGGAGGGAGCAAGGGGAACTCTTGGTCACGGATTCACCTCTTCCTTGGATGAACGGAACGCCCCGCGGGGGCGGGGGAGCAGGAGCCGGCGTGCGTGGCCGGACGCCGACGACGACCGATGATAATCCGCGCCCGGCGGGCCGTCAAACCTTCCGACGCCACGCCCGGCGCCCCCCACAGCCGGCCGGGTCCGGCGCTCGCCCGCTGCGGCGAGGCTCGAGCCTGATTCAGAACGAGAGGCCGCGCCGCGGGGAATAGGTGTCGCTGGTGAGACAGTAGCTGGCCATGGAGGCGATCGTCGTGACCAGGACGGCGGCCGTGAAGCACAGGAGGATGGCGGCGGCGACCCATCGCATTCCCGCGCCGCGGCGCGGCAGCAGCGGGCGGCGCGCGGGAAAGATCAGGACCTGGCTCATGGTCGCCTCACTCGACGTTGGAAAATTGACGACCCGGAATTATGGTCCAGGGCGCCGGGACTTTTCAAGAGCTCTCGTGAAAAGCCTTGCTGGACAAGGATTCTCGACGTATATCCAGGGACACACTGCCGGGATCAGCGAGGGTGCGCCGTAAGCCAGAGCGGAGAGGGGGATCCCGGGGAGCCCCCTCTTCGACCGAGGGGGCTTCTTGTATTGTTCGGGGTGCGGGGGTGGGCTTCGGGAGACGCAGTACCTGGGCGTCGATATCGAGATGTGCCTGAACTGCGGGGGCATCTGGCTGGAGGACGGACGCCTCAAGCAGCTGATCGACAGCGCCCGGCGCGGACTGCCGGTCAAGTCGGTGGAGAACGCCACCCGCTTCAAGCCGAGCTACCGGCTCGAGCCGGCCGAGCAGGAGAGAATCGTGAAGTGCCCCTGGTGCATCGGCATTCTCAAGCCGGTGAACTACACCTCGTCTTCAGGCGTCGCGATCTACTCCTGCATCAACAATCACGGAGTCTGGGTCCCGAAGGACAACCTTGAGCGGCTGCTTCTCTTCCTGAACGTCTGGGAGAGCTATTTCAGGCGGGGAGGCGCGTACTCGCCGATCGCCCAATTCGAGAAGCGGCGTTTTCTCCGGCGGTATTCCGCTTCCTGATCCATCCCCTCACGTTTCCCGCCGCCTCAGTCAGCGGACCGTCCGAGCGAGAGTGAGCACCCGCACCCGGCGAGCCCCGGCGCGCTTGAGCACTCGCGCGCATTCCTCCACCGTGCACCCGGTCGTGTAGATGTCGTCCACCAGGAGGACGTCCCGCGCCGCCACCGCCATGCCCGGCCCGAGCGAAAAAGTCCCGCGAAGGTTCCGCCGCCGCTCTTTCCGGCCGAGGCCCGTCTGGGATCGCGTCGGGGTCGTCTTGGTGAGCAGCCTCGGCCGGTGCGGCAGCGCCGCGGCCGCGGCGGCGGCGGCCGACAGGAACGCCGATTGGTTGAAGCCCCTCTCCCGCAGCTTGCTCGGGTGCAGGGGCACCGGCGCCACGAGGTCGGCCTCGGACGCCTCGCCCGGCAGCGAGCGCGCCAGCCAGCGTCCGAGGCTCTTCGCCAGGGCCGTCTCCCCGCCGAACTTGACCTTGTGAATCGCCTCTCTCAGCGCCCCGTCATAAATCCCCGCGGAGCGGCAGCGATCGAAGGCGCGCGGGCGTCGCCGGCATTCGCCGCACAGGAACGCGGGGGCGGGAACGGGGTCTTCGAAGACGAAGACGGGATCGCCGCATCGCCGGCAGCATGCACCTTTCAGCCTGCCGAACGACTTCCAGCAGGCCAGGCAGACTCCCCCGTCGTGCTCGGCGGGGAGGTGATTCCCGCAGACCAGGCAATCGGCCGGCAGGAGAATGGCGGCGAGCGGTAGCAGGAGCCGCCGGAAGGACTCGAGAGCCAAGGCCTCACCCCTCGAACAGGGATCGGCCCTCCATCTGCGTCGGAGCTTCAAGCTCCAGGATCTCGAGAAGGGTGGGCGCGACGTCCGCGAGCAATCCCTCCTCCCGGAGCTTCTTGCCTTTCAGCCGCTCGCTCACGGCGAGCAGGCGAACGGGGTTGGTGGTATGGGCCGTATGCGGCTCGCCGGTTGCCTCATCCACCATCTGCTCGGCGTTGCCGTGGTCGGCCGTGATGATGGCCGTGCCGCCTTTCTCCTGGATGGCGCCAACCACCTGGCCCACGCACCGGTCGACCGTCTCGACGGCGGCGACCGTGGCGGGATAGACTCCGGTGTGGCCGACCATGTCGCAATTCGCGAAATTCAAGATCACCACCAGGTCCTTCTTCTCTCCCACCTTGCGGATCAGCTCGCGGGCGATTTCCGCGGCGCTCATCTCGGGCTTGAGGTCGTAGGTGGCCACTTTCTGGGAGGGGACCAGGATCCTCTCCTCGCCCGCGTAGGCTCGCTCTTCGCCGCCGTTGAAGAAGAAGGTGACGTGCGCGTACTTCTCCGTTTCCGCCAGGCGAAGCTGCGGCATGGCGGCCGCGGAGAGGGCCTGGCCGAAGCTCCCCTCCACGTTCTGGGGCGGGAAGACGGCGGGAATCGCGAAGGTGCGATCGTAGCGCGTCATTCCCGCGAAGGCGGAGAGCCGCGGGCGCGGGTCCCGATCGAACCGATCGAAACCGTCCTCGATGAACGCCCGGGTCAGCTGCCGCGCCCGGTCGGCGCGGAAGTTGAAGAAAAGGACGCCATCGCCGTCCCGGACGGCTCCCAGGCTCGCATCTCCCCGGATCCGGATTACCGACGGAAGGAGGAACTCGTCGGTGACGCCGCGGCCGTACTGGGTCTCGATGGCCGCCTCGGCGGAGTCGTACTCCTCTCCCTGCCGGCGGACGATCGCCCGATAGGCCTTCTCCGTCCGGTCCCATCGATTGTCCCGGTCCATGGCGTAGTAGCGCCCTGCGATCGTCGCCACGGCGCCGGCTTCCTCCCGCGCGAGCGCCGATTCGAGATCGCGCAGGAGGCCGATCCCGGAGCGGGGCGGCGTGTCCCGCCCGTCGGTGAAGGCGTGGATGAGAATCTCCAAATCCTGACGGTGCGCCAGACGCACGAGCGCCTTGAGGTGGTCGAGATGGCTGTGCACGCCGCCGTCGGAAAGCAGGCCCATCAGGTGAAGGCGTCCCTGGCTTTCGCGGATCGACGCGAACAGCTTCGCGAGCACCTCGTTCCGGCCGAGCTCGCCCAGCTCGATCGCCCGGTTGATGCGGCTCAGGTCCTGGTAGACGATCCGGCCGGCGCCCATGCAGATGTGCCCCACTTCGGAATTCCCGATGACTCCGCTGGGGAGTCCCACCGATTCCCCCGACGCTTTCAGGAGGGTGTGAGGGTAGGACGCCAGGAGGTCGCGAAGGTGCGGGGCGTCGGCGTTGGCGACGGCGTTGTATTCGCGGCGCTCGCTGTACCCCCACCCGTCCAGGATGATGAGCGCCAGCGGCAGGACGCTTCGGTTGGCGATGCGCGTCATGAGGATCCTTTTGCCGGTCGAGCCGCGAGCGGGGAGCGGTTCCGTCAGTCTAACATCCTTCGAAGGCCGTCGCAGGGGGGCGGAAGCCCGCGGGCGGGGGCGCGAACGAGGCCCGCAGGGTAAGAGATCTGCCCGCGCGCCGTCAACCGGCGCCGCCGCGATGGAGTGGAGAGCGTGGCCTCGGCCCTCCGGGCGCGCGCCCGATTCCGGCTTGCCTGAAAAGGGAGCGGGGATCGACAGAACTCGTCCAGGCTCTGCTGCTTCTCGGCCCGGGATGCCTGTCGGTTGCCCGTGTGGCTCACGATGCAACCCCCTTCGGTGAGGGTTACAGCCTAAATGGCGCGACGTATCTCGCCCGGGTTACATTTTAGATGGCGCGATACGGGCGCTTGTCCCCGGCGGGGCGACGGGCGTATAGTCACGCCCGATCCGCTTGCGTGTTCCGGTTGTGACGTAACGGGCCATTCGCCTCGCGCGAGGCCGGCCGACGGGGATCGCGGCCTCAAGCGTCGGTCGCGTCGAGCGCGGGCCAAGCCCATCGGTTCATTCCACCCCGAAGCGCCAGGAGGCGTCATGAGCCGGGCAATCCGTTCATCCTTCGTCGTCTTCGTCGCTTTCATCGGTGGCGCCCTGTCGACCTTCGCCGCGTCCCCCGATCTCGATCGCGAGGTCCAGCAGGCGCTCGACCGGGCCGGGTTCACGGGGAGGGTGCAATCGACTCTCGAGGCTCGCCTGGGGCGTCCCGTCAACCCGCAGCTCGCCGATCTCGGGCGGCTGCTCTGGTTCGACAAAGCGGGAGGCTTGCATTCGGACAATACCTGCGGCGGCTGCCATTCGCCCGGCAACGGCTTCGGCGACAGCCAATCGATCGCCATCGGGGTTCAGAACAACAATCTCGTCGGTCCCAATCGCTCGGGGCCGCGCAACCAGCGGCGGACTCCGACGGCCGCCAACACCGCCTTTTATCCCAATCTGATGTGGAACGGCCGGTTCTCCGCCCCCTCGGGGAATCCCTTCGACAACTCGGCGGGCTACCTGTTTCCGGCCCCCGAAGGCGCCGCGAAGTTCCCCGCTTTCGATCCCGTCGTCACGCACCTGCTCATCGCCCAGGGCCACATCCCGCCCACGGAGCTGGTCGAAGTGGCGGGCTTCACGGGAACGCGCGGGACGATCGGCCCGGAGTTCGACGCTTTCGACGACGGCCTCGGAAGGGTCGTGCCGCCTCCGGACGCCAGCGGGTTCCGCAACGAGCCGATTCGCCAGACTCTCCTCGCCGAGCTGAACGCCTCGGCCGCCTACCGCCAGCTCTTCGGGAACCTCTTTCCGGAGGTGGCAGCCGGCGGGCCGATCGATTTCACGATGTTCGGGCGGGCCGTGGCGGAGTTCGAGTTCACGCTCGTCTTCGCCGACGCGCCGGTCGATCGCTTCGCGCGCGGCGAGGCGCGGGCGATGACGATTCCCCAGAAGAGGGGCGCCCTGGTCTTCTTCGGCAAGGGCCGCTGCTCCCAATGCCATGCGGTGTCGGGCGCTTCGAACGAGATGTTCAGCGACTTCCAGATGCACGTCGCCGGCGTCCCCCAGATCGCGCCGGTTTTCGGAGTGGGAACGGGGAACGTGATCTTCGACGGCCCGGGAAGGGACGAGGACTTCGGCCTCGAGCAGATCACCGGCGATCCGGCCGATCGGTACAAGTTCAGGACCTCGCCGCTGCGCAACGCCGCGCTGCAGCCCGCGTTCTTCCACAACGGCGCCTTCACGACGCTCGAGGAGGCGATTCGCAGCCACCTGAAGCCGCTCGATTCCGCGCCGCGCTACGATCCGGTGCTCGCCGGCGTGGACGCCGATCTCACCCTCCGCCGCGGTCCGATCGAGCCGGTTTTGGCGAGGCTCGACCCATTGCTGAGCACGCCCGTCGATTTGACCTCGGACGAGTTCAACAACCTGGTGGCCTTCGTACGGGACGCGCTGCTGGACGAGCGGGCGAAGAGCCAGAATCTCTGCCGGCTCGCTCCGGCGGCGGTGCCCAGCGGATTCACCACGATGCGGTTCGAGAGTTGCGCCCAGCGCCGCCCCAGGCTCCTGGACGCGGGACCGACCGCCCTCGCGCGCCGGCCGGATTCCGACGCCGGGGCCGCTCCTTGAGGCCATCTCTTCCCGCGAGGACCGCACGGTGAGCCAAACGGATCCGACCCTGGCGCAGACGCTGGCCGACGAATCCCCGAGTCTTCAGGCGGCTCTCGCCGATCTTCGCGGGCTGCTCGTGGAGGGGGAAGGGCTGCAAGCCTGCGCCGCGCAGCACCGGCTCTTCGCGCTCACGCACCGGAGAGTCGTCGTCGGCGCGACCACCGGCCGGCTCATCATCCTGCAAAGGCGCCTGCTCGGCGGCTACCAGCCCCAGGACATCCGATGGCAGGACCTGAAGGAGGTGAGCCTGGACGTCGGAATCGTCGGGGCGGACCTGCTGCTCGTGGCGGCGCGCGGCGCCGACCTGGCGGGAGCGGATCAAGGGACGCGGTCGATCACGATCCAGGGCCTGCGCAAGGAGCCGGCGGCGGCGGTCTACCGCATCTGCCAGGCGCAGGAGCAGGCGTGGCGGGAACGGCGGCGGGTCCGCGAGATCGAGGAGCTCCGGGCCAAGAGCGGGGGGATCGCGATCGGGGGCGCGGCGATCGCGCCGGAAGGCCTGGCGTCGCCCTCGCCGGGGGAGACTCCGGCGGCGCGCCTGGCGCGCGCCCGGGAGATGCTCGCGAAAGGGCTCATCAGCGACTCGGAATACGAGTCGATCAAGGCCAAGATCGTCTCGGGCTTGTAGCCTGAGAGCCGCGCACGGCGCGCCGCGCGCCACGAGGGAGAATGATCGACCTCCGCCGTCCGGGCGCCCTTCGAGTCCTCGCCTGGCCGCTGATGGCGGTGGGCCTCGCCGCCGCCGCGCTTCCCGGAGGGCCGGCCCGGGCCGCTTTGCGGGCGCCGGCGATCTCTTCGGAGGAGCGGGAGATCCGGCGCTGGGTCGAGCAGCATGCGGAGGAGGCGGAGGCGCTCCTCGAGCGGGCGGTCAACATCAACAGCGGGACCCTGAACCTGCCCGGAGTACGGAAGGTCGGCGCCCTCTTCCGGGCCGAGCTCGACGCCCTGGGCTTCAAGACGCGCTGGGTGGAAGGGGAGGCGTTCCACCGGGCGGGCCACCTCCTCGCCGAGCGAGCCGGCTCCGGTCCTCGCGTCCTGCTCATCGGCCATCTGGACACCGTCTTCGAGGCGGACGGCTCCTTCCAGCGATTCGAGCGTCTGGAAGGCGACCAGGCGCGCGGCCCGGGAGTGATCGACATGAAGGGAGGGGACGTCATCCTCCTGCAGGCCCTGAAGGCGCTCCGCGCCGCGGGAAGCCTCGATGGCCTGGCGGTGACGGTCGTCCTGACCGGGGACGAGGAGAATCCCGGAGAGCCGATCGATCTCTCTCGCGAAGCGCTCGTGCGGGCCGCCCCAGGGGCGCAGGCCGCCCTCGGCTTCGAGGATGGCGACGGCAAGCCCCAGTCGGCGGTCGTCGCCCGCCGCGGATCGAGCAGCTGGGTGCTCCGGTCGACGGGGAAGGCGGCCCACTCCTCGCAAATCTTCCGGAAGGAGATCGGCGCCGGAGCGATCCTGGAGGCCGCCCGGGCGCTGGACGGCTTCCGGAAGCGGCTCGCCGGCGAGCCCTACCTGACCTTCAGTCCGGGTATCCTCCTGGGCGGCACGCTCGCGGAGCTGGAGGATTCCGGAATCCGCGGAACCGCCTCCGGCAAGAGCAACGTGGTCGCGGGGCGGGTGGTCGTGACCGGCGATCTGCGCGCTCTCTCGCCGGCGCAGCTCCGGAAGGCGAAGGCGGCGATGGCCGAGGTGGCGGCGCGGCACCTGCCGCAAACCTCCTCGGAGATCGATTTCAAGGATTCCTACTCGCCGCTGGCGCCCTCCGAGGGGAACCGCAGGCTCCTCGGCCTGTACGATCGAACCAGCCGGGACCTGGGATTTGGGCCGGTCACCGCCACCGACCCGATGGAGGCGGGCGCGGCCGACGTCTCTTTCGTGGCCGGCGTCGTCTCGATGATCCTGGATGGAATCGGTCTGAAGGGGCGGGGCGGTCACACGGCGGAGGAGACCGCGGATCTGAAGATGCTGTCGGTGCAGACCCAACGAGCCGCGGTCCTGCTGCACCGCCTCTCCCGCGGCGCCGCCGGGGCCGCGCGCTCGGGGGGGAATCGCAAGGGCGCCGGCTGATCCGCCGCGAGGGTTCCTGATGGCCGAGTTTGCTCCTCCGGTGCGCTTCCTCGCCGTGGCACCTGAATTCGCCGTGTGTGACGTCGTGCGCGCCGCGGAATACTATCGGGACGTCCTCGGGTTCGAGATCGAGGGGTTTCTTCAGGACCCTCCCGTCTTCGCGCTGCTCTCGCGGGATGAGGTCGAGTTGCACCTGCGCAGCGGCGGCAACCGGAGCGTGGAGGCCGGGGCGCGGCGCGGCGATCCCGACGCCTACATCTGGGTGGAGGATGTCGACGTCCTGGCGGCGGAGCTGCAGGAACGCGGCGCGCGTCTCCTCGAGGGGCCGGTGGACCGGGTTTACGGGATGCGCGAGATCCGGGTGTGCGACCTCGACGGCTTCATCCTCGTTTTCGGCAGCCGGAGAGAGCTTCCGCCGCCGGAACGAGGCGCCGGAACCTCCGGCGAGTGAGCGGTACTTCGGGGCCGCCGGGGATGGGGACCATGCATCTCCTGTCGGTCAGCGTTTCCAAGCCGAAGACGCTCATGACTCCCGAGGGACCGATGCGGACCGGGATCTACAAGGCTCCGGTCACCGGACGGGTGCGCGTGCTGAAGCGTCACCTCGAGGGGGACGGTCAGGCCGACCTGCGGGTTCACGGCGGAGTCGAGATGGCCGTCTACGCCTATCCGGCCGAGCACTATCCGCAGTGGCGGCGCGAGCTGGGTCGCGAGGATCTTCCCTACGGATGGTTCGGAGAGAATCTGACGGTGCAGGGGATGCTCGAGGAGGAGATCCGGATCGGCGACGCCTTCCGCGTGGGAAGCGCCCTCCTGCAGGTGAGCCAGCCCCGCCTGCCGTGCCACAAGCTGGCCTTCAAGATGGGCCTTCCCGACTTCCCGCGGCGCTTCATGGCGAGCGGCCGGAGCGGGTTCTACCTGCGGGTCCTGGAGGAGGGGGACGTCGGCGCCGGCGACGCGATCGAGCGGCTGGAGCGGGATCCGGTCCCCCTGTCGGTCCGGGAGCTCGTCGAACTGATCGCTTCGGACGAGGATCGGATTCCGGAGCTTCTCGAGCGCGCCGGCCGCGTCGCGTCCCTGGCTCCGGGCTGGCGACGGAAGATTCAGGAGCGGCTCGCGCGGCGGCGCGCGCGCCCCGGACCTCCGGGGACTCCTCCATGAGCTGGACGATCGTGCCGATGCGGCCGGAGGACTACCCCGCCCTGAGCGCCATCTACCGCGAGGGGATCGACACCGGCGACGCGACCTTCGAGACGGAGGTCCCGGAGTGGACCGGTTGGAACGCTTCCCACCTGACGCCGTGCCGCCTGGTCGCGCGCCGGGGGGGCGAGCTGCTCGGGTGGGCGGCGCTGGGTCCGATCTCGGAGCGGCGCGCCTACGCGGGCGTCGCGGAGGTGAGCGTTTACGTGGGGAAGGCGCACCGCGGGGCGGGAGTGGGAAGGGCGCTGCTCGCCGCCCTGGTGGCGGAATCGGAGCGTCACGGGATCTGGACGCTCCAGGCGGGCATCTTTCCCGAGAACCGGGCGAGCCTCGCCCTGCACCACGGGGCCGGCTTCCGCGAGGTGGGGAGGAGGGAGAAGCTGGGAAGGACGCGCGGCCGATGGCGGGACGTGATGCTCCTGGAGCGCCGCAGCCTCGAGGTGGGCGCCGAGTGACGCGCGCCGGACGGGACGCCAGCGAGAGGGAGGAAAGGGCGCCATGAAGGAATCGTCTTCGCCGCCGTCGGAGCTCTCGGGCTTGAAGAACATCGGCCGGGTGACGGAGCGGTGGCTCAACGCCATCGGCATCGCGTGCGAGGCCGATCTGCGGCGCGTCGGCGCGGTGCAGGCCTATCGCTTGATCCGGGGGAGCGGGCAGGCGGCCCCCGCGAGCCTCCTGTACGCGCTGCAGGGAGCGTTGATGGATGTGCATTGGAGCCGGCTGCCCGCGGAGATCCGGGAGCTCCTCGATCGCGAGCTGGCCCGGGCGGACCGCCTGTGAAGCCGCTCCCGGGGATGGAGATCAGGCGATGTCGCCGGTTTCCACGTTGTAGACGGGAGCGGAGCTGATCCCCATCTCCTCGAGGGTGAGCTGCTCCTTGAGATCGAGCTGGATCGTGTTCCACTCCGAGCAGGTCTCGCAGTGGTCCCGCCAGGCGGAGAAGCGCGTCGAGCAGGCGCTGCAGCGGTATTCCAGCCGGAGCGGATCGAGCTGGTTGAGAAGGTGGGAATACTCGCGCGCCGCCTGCGCCGGATCGCCGCGCCGCTCCAGGATTCGCGCGATGTAGAAATGAATCGTGGGCGCGTAGCTGAGCCTCGACTTGAGCGCCCGGAAAACGTCCAAGGCCTCGTCCAGCATCTCCAGGCGATAGTAAAGCTTTCCGAGGAAGAAGCGGGGGACGACCTCCCGCTTGGCCCTCCAGGAGAGCTGCTTGAAGACTTCGATGGCCCGCTCCGGCTCCTCCATCTGCAGGAAGAAATCCTCCAGGGTCGACAGGAAGATGGGCGAGGAGGTTTCCTCGAATCCCTTGCGCCAGACCTCGATCGCCTCGTCGGTCTCGCCCCGTGACACCAGGATCTTCCCGAGCTTCCAGGAAGCGGGGACGAAGCCGGGAGCTTCCTTCACCAGGCGGCGGAGGATCGCCTCCGCGTCGCCCGGCCTATCCTCCCCGGCGTGGCGGCAGGCGACCTGGTACGGAATCCCGAGCGCGAATCGCTCGTCGGCCTTCTTCATCCCCCCCTCGCCCAGGAGGGCCTCGATCTTCTGCTGGATCTCGAGCGCGGCCTCCCACTCCTGGGTGCGAGCCAGCAGCGCCCGCAGCTTGCGGTAGGCGGTCAGCGCCCGCTTCGGCTTCTTCTCGATGATCCGCGTCAGGAATTCCCGGGCGGCGGCGGCGTCCCCCATCCCCTCGTAGTCCTCGACCAGCGCGAAGAGCGGCCGGAGATCCGATTCCCGGGAGCGCAGCGCGCGCCGGTGGAAGTCGACCGCTTCGCGGGTCCGTCCCAGCTCCCGGCAGACGTCTCCGGACTTCAGCAAGGCCTCGAAATGACCGGGATCCCTCTGCAGGACGGCCTTGAAGTGCTCGAGCGCCCTCTCCTCCCGTCCGCTCAGGATCGCTTCGATGCCGAGAACGTAGAGGCGCTCCATCTCCTTCTGCAGGCGCGCGCTGCGCCGGCGGGTGACGCTGTCGAAGAGGTGCTTGACGTCGCGGAGGAGGCCGAAGACGACGGGGACGGCCATCGACGCGAGTGAGACGAAAAGGAAGGCGGCCCAGACCGGCAGGGAGAAATCACGCGACAGGGCGATGTGGCCGCCGAGCACTTCGGCGTTGGGACGGTAGAGCAGGGCCAGGACGAAGACGAGGGCCGAGGCGGCGACGATGAAGAAGAAGGTCCTGAGCCTCACGTTCTCCTCGCACTCCGCGGCTATCCGGCGTCAGAGCAGGCCCTTCTCCTCGCGCTCCTGACAGGAGATGCAATGCCGCGCCCAGGGCACCGCCTCCAGGCGCTTGGGGATCATCTTCTCGCCGCATTCGACGCACACGCCAAAGGCGCCCTTGCGCAGCCGCGCCAGCGCCTCGTCCACCATCTGCAGCATCTGGCGATCGCTGTTGCTCAGAGAGTAGAGGAACTCTTTGGTGTAGGCGTTGGAGGCCTTGTCGGCGATGTCCTGGGTGTCGCCGTCTTCGGTGTCCCGGCCGTAGTTCTTGTTGGTGATGTAGGCCGCGACCAGGGCGCGCCGTTTGTCTTGGAGCTTCTTCCTCAAGACCTCCTGTTGTTTCTTCGTCATGCCTTGCCCCCTCTGTCAGGGGATGCCGTACCGCTTCCGCTTCTCCAGCAGGGTCTTGCGGTTAATCCCCAGGATTCTTGCCGCTTCGGTCTTGTTGCTCCGGCAGACCCGGAGCACTTCACGGATGTACGATTCCTCCAGCCTTTCCAGGCTCACCATGCCGAGACCCGCGGCCCTCAGGACCGTCTCGGTCCGGGCGGCGGGGCTCAGCGGAAGATCTTCCGGTCCCAGCTCCGGACCCGAGGAGGCGATGACCGCACCTTCAAGAACATTCTTCAGCTCTCGAACATTTCCAGGCCACGTATGATACCGCATCAGGTCGAGAGTTTCAGGCTTAAGTTTCAGCGGCGCCCTGCCGTGCTGCCGCGCGAAAAGCGCCAGGAAATGGCCCGCCAGCGCCGGCACGTCCTCGACCCGATCCCGCAGCGAGGGAATCTGGATGGCGACGACGTTGAGGCGGTAGTAGAGATCCTTCCGAAACCGGTTCTCACGGGCCAGCGCTTCCAGATCGGCCGAGGAGGAGGCCAGGAGCCGGATGTCGACCCGTATCGTCTCGTCGCCCGAGAGCCTCTCGAAGCTGCGCTCCTGGACGACCCGGAGGAGCTTTCCCTGCAGCCCCGGCCCCAGCTCGCTGACCTCGTCCAGGAAAATCGTGCCGCCGTGAGCCTGCTCGAACTTGCCGATGTGGCGGCCCGAGGCCCCGGTAAAAGCCCCCTTCTCATGGCCGAAAAGCTCGCTCTCCAGGAGGTCTTCCGAAACATTGGCGCAGCTGATGGTCACGAACGGCCCGGCGGCACGCGGGCTGATCCGATGGATCGTCGCGGCCAGGAGGCTCTTGCCGGTGCCGCTTTCGCCGGTGATCAGGACGTTGGCGTCGCTGCGCGCCACCTTGGCCGCCAGATCGAGGATGCGCTTCATCTCCGGATCGGAGTGGACCAAGGTGAGAGCGTTGTTTCCCAGACTGCTTGGCATCGCCATTCCCCTCGATCGAGAGCGCAGGCTCAGAAGGGGAATATGGTGACCCGGGCGGCCGAAGTCAACCGAGCCGGGAGCCGGAACTCCTTTTTTTCTTTGGCTTTTCAGCGATTGTCAGACGGGGGGCATCGCCCCAGAGGCGCTCCAGATTGAAGAACTCCCGGCGCTCCCGGGTGAAGATGTGGACGATGAGGTCCGAGTAGTCCATCAGGATCCACTCCCCGGTCCGGTACCCTTCCACGTGGCTCGCCAGGACTTTCTGTTGCTTGAGGGCCGCCTCGATCGCATCCGCGATCGCCTGCGTCTGCCGGCTCTGCTGGCCGTGGCAGATGATGAACGCGTCGGCGAAGGAGCAGGCCCCCTTGACTTTCAGCGCCACCGGGTCGGCGGCCTTCTTCTCCAGCGCCGCCTTCAGGGTCAATTCGATCTTGCGAGTCAGTCGGATCGTCCTGCTCCTTGGGTGGTCGCCGCTTCGGGCGCCGTGACCGCGGCGCCGGCGCGGGAGGATTGTAGCTGCTTCCAGATCGACTCGAGCAGTTCTTCGAGCCCCTGTCCCGTCACCGCGGAGATGACGTGGAACGGGAGGTGAAGCGCGCCGCATTCCCGGGCGAGAGGAAGGTAGCGTTCGGGCGCGGGTCGCGTGTCGGCCTTGGTGATCGCCACGATTTGCGGCTTCATCTCCAACCCCGCGCGGTATTCCCGGAGCTCCTCGTTGATGGTCCGCCAGTCTTCCAGGGGGTCGCGGCCCGGAAGGGGAGTCGGATCGACCAGATGGATCAGAATCTTCGTCCGCTCGACGTGACGCAGGAAGCGGATCCCCAATCCGTGACCTTCGTGGGCGCCCCGGATGAGGCCCGGGATGTCGGCCACGACGAAAGTCCGCTCGTCATCCTGGTCCACCACCCCGAGGTTCGGGACCAGCGTGGTGAACGGATAGTCCGCGATCTTCGGGCGCGCGGCGGAAATCCGCGAGATCAAGGTCGATTTGCCGACGTTCGGATAGCCGATCAGCCCCACTTCGGCCAGCAGCTTGAGCTCCAGCGTCAGCCAGCGCTCCTGCCCCGGCTCTCCCGGCTCCGCTTCCAAGGGGGTCTGGTGGGTGGACGAGGCGAAGTGGGAATTGCCCCGGCCGCCGCGGCCCCCCTTCGCGGCCATCCAGTGGGTCCCGGGTCGCGTCAGATCGGCGAGGAGGAAGTCCTCCTCGAGGACGACTGTGCCCGCCGGGACCAGAATCACGAGGTCGTCCCCCTGCCGGCCCGCCTTGTTGCTTCCTTTCCCGTGCCGGCCCCGGCCGGCCCGCAGGTGCCGCTTGTAGCGGAAGGTCCTCAGCGTGGAGAGCGAGGTGCTGACTTCGAGGAAGACCGAGCCGCCGTCGCCTCCGTCGCCTCCGTCGGGGCCGCCGTGCGGAACGTACTTCTCTCTCCGGAAGGAGACGCATCCATTGCCGCCCGCTCCCGCCTGGACGAAGACCTTCGCATGATCGATGAACACGGGGCGGGATTCAGTCCGCTTTCTGGATGCTGACGAACTTTCCGAGGCGCCCCCGGTCGCGGTAGACGACGATCCCCTCGACCCGAGCGTAGAGGGTGTCGTCCTTGCCGCGACCCACGTTGGCGCCCGGCTTGATGACCGTCCCGCGCTGCCGGACCAGGATGGAGCCGCCGGGAACCCGTTCGCCTCCGTAGCGCTTCACGCCCAGACGCTGGGAGTTGCTGTCGCGGCCGTTTCGAGAGCTTCCGCCTGCTTTCTTGTGTGCCATCGGGTCAACCTTTGTCAGGGTCGGGGAGGGCTGCCCCGCTTCAGAGGATGATCTCTTCCACCTTCACCGCGGTGTAAGTCTGGCGGTGGCCCCGGGTCCGCCGGTACTGCTTGCGCTTCTTCTTCTTGAAGACGAGGACTTTCGGCGCCTTGTCCTGGATCACCACGGTCGCCACGACCCGCGCCTCGGCCACCAAAGGCTGGCCGACCTTCACGCCCGCCTTGTCGCCTCCCACCAGAAGGACTTCCGCGAACTCGATCTTTTCGCCCGCCTTCTTGTCGAGCTTCTCGACCTTGAGAACGTCCCCCTTCGACACTTTGTGCTGCTTGCCGCCGGAGCGGATGATGGCGTACATGCTGCTCCCTCTGCCTGCTGTGGAACCGTGAATTATAGGCAAGGCCGGGCGGCGTTGTCAATGAATCGTTGGGCGCGGCGCCCGGGGGGCGCGGGCTGGGGCGGGGCGCCGGGAAAAGCGCGCGGGGGACGTCAAAAGCCGAGAGGAATCAAGGAATTGGCGACGCGGAGAGCGGAGAATCGGCCGGCCGCCTCAGGCCGTCTTCTTGAGCTCGACCAGGACCATCCGGGCGATCGCCTTGAGGGTGTCGAAGACGCCGGTGCCGTTCTGGGCCACGGCCTCGAAGACCGGCTCGTTGCGGATCACGAGCTGCCGCTTCATCTCCTCCACCGGCACCGCGGTGCTCATGTCCCGCTTGTTCAGCTGGAGGACGTAGGAGAGCTTCGCGAGATCGTATCCCTGCTCTTTCAGATTGGTTTGCAGGTTCTTGAGCGATTCGACGTTGGCTTCCATCCGCGCCGCCTGGGAGTCGGCCACGAAGACCACGCCGTCGACTCCCTTGAGGATGAGCTTCCGGCTGGCGTCGTAGAAGACCTGGCCGGGCACCGTGTAGAGATGAAAGCGGGTCTTGAAGCCGCGGATCGTCCCGAGGTCGAGCGGCAGAAAATCGAAGAAGAGCGTCCGGTCGGTCTCGGTGGCCAGGGAGATGAGCTTGCCGCGGCTGGTCGGGCTGCTCTTGCCGTAGATCCACTTCAAGTTGGTGGTCTTGCCGCCGAGCCCCGGGCCGTAATAGACGATCTTGCAGTTGATTTCGCGCGCCGCGTAGTTGATGAAGGTCATAGGGTCCCGAGGCGATCAGTTCCCGAAGAGACTGTCGATGTCGGCGTCGGTGATCTCGGCGAACGGAGAAGACGCGGCCAGCTTGCCGCTCCGCGCCTTCGCCGACTGCGCCTGCATGCGCGCCAGCGCTTCGGCGAGCTCGCCCGAATACTTCTTGACGCGGAGCCTCACCAACCCCAGGGAGGAGCGCACTCCGAAGATCACCAGGAGGATCACCTTGCCACCGACGACCGAGAGATGGAGGTTGTCCTTCTCGCCTTCGTGGTACAGCGCCGAGAAATCCCGCTCTCCGATCAGGCGGGCGAGACTGTCGGTGGCCGCGACGTTTCCCGCCGCCAGCGACGCCAGGGCAGTGGTGTCGAGGCCCTCGACCTCGCCGACGGCGGCGATCTGCTGTCCGTTGCGATCCACCAGACAGACGACCCGGGCGTTGGCCTCGGCGCGGAGGCGCTGGATCAGGTCGCGGATGGCCAGGTAGTCCTCTTCGTGCAGGATGATGTCGGAAGTGGGCAAGCCGGTCTCCTCCGATGCCGGGTCAAATATATAGATTTTTAATGATTTCGCAAGACCCGGCCCGGGGGAGAGGGCGGCGGAGCGAAGGAGAAGCCGCAGGGAACCTCCGGCGAGATGATGTCGCGCTCCCGCAGGTCCCTTTCGTCGATAGGGAAGGTCCTGCATACCTTGGGCTTGTGACGGTTGATCCGGCAGGTGGGAAGAGGCCGTGCGGCATAGAGCGGGCAGGCGAACAGGAGGTTGCAGCAGGCGCCGGTCCGATCGCATTGGCCGCGCCGCCGGCCGAGGCTCTGGGCCACGTAGGCGGGCCGGAAATGGACCAGGTAGAAGCGGCGGAGCTTCCCCAGGCCCAGCGCCGTCTTCTCGCCCCAGCTCAGCTCCGACCAGGATCTCATCCTTCCTCCCGCCCCATTGTCTCATAGGAGAAGATGCGGGGGTCGTCGGTCATCACCCCGTCCACTTCCATCTTCTCGAGCGCCCGCAGGCGCTCCGGACGGTTCACGACCCAGACGTGGACGGCGAGGCCCAGGCGCCTGCAGCGGTTCAGCAGGCGGGGCGCGACGATCCGATCCTTGGGATGCAGCGCTGCGAGCCCCGCCTTCCGGACCAGCGGCTTCAGGCCGCGGGTGCCGCGGGACGCGAGCCAGGCGAGACGGACCCGGGGCAGGCAGGCGCGAAATCCGAGAAGGTCGCCCGGAGCGAACGAGGAGATCAGCACGGCGTCGAGGGCCCGGTGCGACTCCAGGCGCCGGGCGATCTGCCGGATCGCCTCCGGGCGGCGCTTCTTCTCCTTGAGCTCGAGGTTCAGGCCGCAGCGCCCGCGGGACCATTCCAGCGCCTCGTCCAGCGTCGGAATGCGCTCCGCCAGGAACTTGCGGCCGAACCAGCTGCCGGCGTCGAGGCGCAGCACCTGCCGCAGCGACATCGCGCCCAATTCGCCGCGGGCTCCGGTGGTCCGATCGACCCGCTCGTCGTGGAGCAGCACCGGGACCTGATCGGCGGTGAGCCGCACGTCGGTCTCGATCCACTCGCAGCCCCGGTCGTACGCCTCCTGGAAAGCCGCGATCGTGTTCTCCGGCGCCAGCGCCGAGGCGCCGCGATGGGCGAAGCGAATCAGGCCGCGTCGCGGCGTCATCGAAGCGGGCCGGCCCTCACACGACCTCCACGGCGGGACGGTCGGAGCGCTTGCGATCCTGATGGTTGAGGAACCGCTTCCGGAGACGAATCGTTCGCGGCGTCACTTCCACCAGCTCGTCGTCGTTGATGAATTCGATGCAGTGCTCCAGGCTCATCTGCCGCGGCGGCGTCAGGCGGATCGCCTCGTCCGAGCCGGAGGCGCGCATATTCGTCAGGTGCTTCTTCTTGCAGATGTTCACCACCAGATCGCTCTCGCGGGAGTGCTCGCCCACGATCATCCCCTCGTAGACCCGCACCCCGGGGCCCACGAACATCGTGCCGCGCTCCTGCAGGTTGGAAATAGCGAAGGAGACGCTCTCGCCCGCCTCCTTGACGATCAGCGCGCCGCGCGTGCGCCCCGGGATCTCCCCTTTGTGGGGCCCGTAGCCGTGGAAGACGTGGCTCATGACGCCGGCGCCGCGCGTGTCGCTGAGGAATTCGTTCCGGAAGCCGATGAGCCCGCGGGCCGGGATCAGGAACTCGACGCGGACTCTGCCGGTGCCGGCGCCGCTCATGTTGGTCATCTCGGCGCGCCGCGATCCGAGCTTCTCCATCACGACGCCCAGCGCCGGTTCCTCCACGTCGACGACGAGGTGCTCCATGGGCTCGAGGATCGCCTCGCCCTCGCGGCGGGTGATGACGCGCGGGCGCGAGAGCTGGAATTCATAGCCCTCCCGGCGCATCGTCTCGACCACGATCGCCAGGTGCAGCTCGCCGCGGCCCGACACGACGAAGCGCTCGGTGGAGTCGGTCTCCTCCATGCGGAGGCTGACGTTGGAGCGGATCTCCCGCTGCAGCCGCTCCCGGAGGTGGCGCGACGTCACGTATTTCCCTTCGGTCCCGGCGAGCGGCGAGTCGTTCACCAGGAACTCCATGGAGAGCGTCGGCTCCCCGACGCGCAGGGCCGGAAGCGCCACCGGGTTCAAGGGATCGGCGATCGTCTCCCCGATGGCGACGTCGGGGAAGCCCGCGAGCGAGATGATCTCTCCGGCCGAGGCCTCGGCGACGTCGGTGCGCTTAAGCCCCTCGAAAACGCTCAGCCGGGTCACCCGTGCCCGCTCGTCCGCCCCGTCGTGCTTGACGAGAGCCACGTCGGCTCCTTCGCGCACCTTGCCGCGCAGAATGCGCCCGATCGCCAGACGGCCCAGGTAGTCGTTGTACTCGATGTTCGTCACGCTCATCTGAAAATCGGCTTCGTCGTCGCCCCCGGGAGGCGCCACCCGCTCCAGGATCGTCTCCAGGAGCGGCTTCACGTCGGTGTCGGCGTCCTCCAGCTCGCGCCGGGCGTAGCCCAGCTTGGCGGAGGCGTACAGGACGGGGAAGTCGAGCTGCTCCTCGCTCGCCCCCAGATCGAGGCAGAGCTGGAAGACCTCGTCGAGGACCTGGTGCGGCCGGGCGTCGCCGCGGTCCACCTTGTTGATCACGACGATCGGCCGGTGCCCGAGCTCCAGCGATTTCTTCAGGACGAAGCGGGTCTGGGGCATCGGCCCCTCGGCTGCGTCCACGAGCAGGAGCACGGCGTCCACCATCGTCAGGGTGCGCTCCACCTCGCCGCCGAAATCGGCGTGACCGGGGGTATCGACGATGTTGATCTTGACCCCCCGGTAGCGGACGGAGGTGTTCTTGGCGAGGATGGTGATCCCCCGCTCCCGCTCCAGGTCGTTGCTGTCCATGACCCGCTCCACCATCCTCTCGTTCGAGCGGAACGTCCCCGTCTGCTGGAGGAGGCGATCCACCAGCGTCGTCTTCCCATGATCGACGTGGGCGATGATGGCGATGTTGCGGATGTCGTGGCGCTGTTTGTCGGTCATGGCCTCTATTCTACAGGATGATGGGCCGCCCCCCGCCGCTGACGGCGGGAAGAACGGCGATTTCGCAGGACGCGGGAAGGCGGGTCTCGAGCCCGCCCGTGTGCCGGATGCTCTCGCTTCCCACGAAAAGGTTGACGTGGGGCCGGACTTCGCCCTGCTCCGTGAGAATGCGATCCCGCAACGCGGGATGGATCGCCCAGAGCGCTTCGAGCGCCTCGCCGACGGTCGACGGACGGCCGGGAAGGAGCACGCGGCTCTGGCCGGCGGCGCAGGCGCGCAAAGGGGTGGAAAGGGCGACGGCGACCGGCATCAAGGCTTCCGCGGGGAAGCCCGGCGGCTCCGGGACCTCGGGGCGGCCGCGCGGCGCGCGCGCCGCGGCGGGCGCGGTCCTCCCACCACGGCCGCTTTCACGCAGACGACGGGAGGCAGCCCGCTGCGCAGCAGCTTCCAGGACTTTCCTTCGTCGCGCGAAGCGTAGATCCGTCCGCTCCGGGTGCCGAAGTAGACGCCGGCGGGATCGTGCGCGTCGACCGCGAGCGCGTCGCGCAGGACCGTCTCCAAGGCGTCCTTCTGGGGGAGCCCGTCGGTGAGCGGGCGCCACGACCGGCCGGCGTCTCGGCTGCGGTACGGCCGGAGCCGGCCTCCGGGAGTGCAGCGGAAGACGTCCGATTCGAGCGGCAGGACGAAGAGGGTGTCGGGTTCGTGGGGATGAACCGCCATGGAGAATCCGAAATCGGAGGGGACTCCCTTGCCGATGTCCTGCCAGCTCTCTCCGAAGTCTTCGCTGCGGTAGATCCCGCCGTGGTTCTGCAGGAACAGCCGCTCCGGACGAGAGGGGTGCTGGACGAACTTGTGCACGCACTGTCCGAACTCGGGATGGTGGTCGGGCAGGAAGTCGGCCCGGATCCCCCGGTTCCGCGCATGCCAGCTCCGGCCGCCGTCGTCGGTCCGGTAGACGCCGCCCGTGGAGACTCCGACGTACATCCTTCTTCGGTCGGAGGCATCCGGCAGGATGGTGTGCAGGCACAAGCCGCCCCCGCCCGGAGCCCAGAGGGGCCGGTGGGGATGATCGTGCAGTCCCTCGACCAGCCTCCAGCTTCCGCCGCCGTCCCGCGACTCGAACAGAGCCGCGGGATCGACCCCGCAGTAGAGCGTCTCCGCTTCCTCCGAGCGTCCCGGGCGAATCTGCCAGATCTGGCGCAGCGACCTCTCCGACTCCTCGGGGAATCTCAGGACGCAGGCGCCGGGAGGGCTCCAGGTCCTGCCGAAGTCGTCGGAGAAGCGCAGCAGCGCGCCAAAGTGGCCGTGGTTGCTGGCCCAGAGTCGGTGCCGGCCCTGGCGCGCATCGAAGGCGGCGGCGTAGACGTCCTGGCCCGGGAAATGAGGCCCTCCCAGGTCCCACCGCCTCCGGCTTGCCCCTTCGGAACGCAGGAGAAACAGCCCCTTGGTGGTCCCCACCAGGAGCAAAGTGTCCCCTTGTCTGACCGGAACCTGCCGCGTCGCGACCATTTCTCGTCCCTGGAAGATGCCGTCCGGCTGTGAATGGGGAGGGAAATTAGCACAAAGACGCCGCGGCGGGCAATGGCGGGACGGCGCGGCCTACGCGGAAGGAGTCGATTTCGCGCCGTCGGACGCGGCGGCGAGCGGGCGCTTCTTCTCCAGAAGGATCTCCCGGCTGCCGTTCTGGAGGACGACGGCGAAGTGGGTCCGGAATCCCTCGAACATCCGCTCGATGTCGCGGTTCTGATAGACGTGCCGCAGCGGCCGGGCGGCGCCCAGGGGAATCCACTCGATCTTGTCGGGCGCCGTGATGCGGAAGCGCCGGGAGGGCTCGCGACGCTCCGTCTCGCGGGAGGTGAAATAAGCCATCACGATCCCTCCCGCCTTCACGACGCGATGGAGGTCCCGGGAGAAACTCCTGGCTTCCTGGGGACCGAGAAAGTCGAAGAAGTCCCAGACGAGAACCGCCTCGAAGGAGTCGGATGGGTAATCGAGGCGGGGATGTCCTTTCCAGTCCGGTCCTCCGGAGGAGGTCAGCGCCGCCGTCTCCACGGGGCGCTGCTGGTCGTCGGCGGTGACTTTGCACCCCAGGTCGATGAAGAACTGCAGGTTGCCTCCGACGACGCTGCCGAGGTCCAGGACGCGGGCGTGCGGCGCGGCGCTCAGGCGGCGGGCGAGACGGGGGAGGGCGTGGGAGGTCTGGAGAATCGGCCCGGCGCCGCTTGCGGCGCCGGTCTGAGGCCCGGGAAGGTCGGAATCGCGGCGTTTGAACATGGGTCCGAACATAGCGGAAAGCGAGGGGGAGGCGCCGGCCCGATGGCCCGGCCGGCGCTCTCCCTCGAAGGCTTCAGCGGGCCTTTTCGGCGGAGTTGCCGTGGACCGGCTGCGGCATCACGTTCTTGTAGGCCGGCGCTTCGTCCTTCACCGGCTGGATCGGCTTGATCTGATCCGGGCGCTGCGCCGGGCGGCTCTCCCGGTTGGCGGCTCCCTTGTCCATGTCGACGCTTCCCTTGAACTGGGCGCCGTCGGCGATGACGATGCGCGGCGAGGTGATGTCGCCCTTCAACACTCCGGAGTTGGTGATCTCGACTCTCTCGGAAGCGAACGCGTTTCCCAGCACCTCGCCGGTGATGACGATGCTCTTGGCATAGACGTCGGCCTTGATCTTCCCGTTCGGACCGATGGTCAGGTTGTGATCCTTGAGCTCGATCTTCCCTTCGACCCGCCCCTCGATCGTCAAATCCTCGGTGCCGGTCAGCTCGCCCTTGATGAAGATCGTCTGGCCGATGTTCACGAGCCGGCTGCTGCTGCTGCTCGGAAGGCTCTGCCCCGTGCTCGCGTAACCGGTTCCCGTCGCGAAGCTGCCGGGCGCCACGTCCTTGCCCTCTTTCTTATCCCACATCGCATCTGCCTCCTAAAGAGAGTTGGTTCCCAATTCGTACCGGTTCCGCGTGCATTCTTCCGCCCGGCCCGCTCCCGGGGCGCCGGCGGGAAGATTGGAAAGAACGGCGAAGCGAACACTCCTCGAGGAGACCGGGATATCTGGACGCGTGGATCCGGCTCGCGCCGGAAGCCATGGACCGACCGAATCCGACCGGGATTCGCTGTCGGCTTGCCACCGCGTCGCCTACAGGTATGGCGCAATCTAACACCCGGATCCGGGGGTGTCAAGGAAACGGCGTAGATATCGCCGTGAAATTCGGATGGGTTACCGGCCGATCACGACCGATGGTGCCGCGCGCGGTCCCTATCATATTAATAGGGCTCTGCCGCGCCGGCCGGACGCCGGCGCCAGGGTGCGGGGGTGCGGGGAGGTGGAGAAGATCCCTTCGCGGAAAGCGTGCAGCACGGGCATCGGGCTCCTTCCCGCCGCGAATCGAGTTCGTATAGTATGAAGCGCCGCTCTCGACGTCAACGCGGCGGGGAGTCGGAGGCGCGCGGCGGGTTCCCGACACCCGGCGGAGCCTGCCTGTGGGACCCCCCGCGGGCCCGGCCGTGGCGCCGTGGACGAGCCTCCCGGAGCGTGAGTTGCCTGACGGACGTTCCGCCGAAGATCGCGCCCTCCGCGCCCTGCTGCTCCTTCTCGGAATCGGCTCCCTTGTCCCCGTCTGGGCGGTCCGGTTCCTTCCCCTCCAGGATCTGCCGAATCATCTGCTGAAGGTCGACCTCCTCGAGCGGTTCCTGCGGCGCGAGGCCTGGGTCGATGCCATCTACGCGCCGAATCTCCGGCCCGTGGCCAATGCCACGTGCTATGCCGTCATCCTTCTCCTCGCGCCTCTCGTCGGCAAGATGGCCGCTTCCAAGATCTTCGTGTCGGCCTGCCTCGCCCTGATGCCGGCCGCGGCCTACCGCTGGCTCCGTCGCGTGAATCCGGAGAACGCGCTGCTGGCCCTCGCCACTCCCGCGATGGGATTCAACCTTTTCCTCATGATGGGGAACCTCAATTTCTGCTGCGCGCTGATGGTCTACGTCGCCGCTTTGGCGGCGCTGGCGGCGCCGGCACGGGGGCGGTTCCCTGCGGCGTTCACCCTGCTGGCGACCCTTCTCTACTTCACCCACGGCTTCGTCTTCATGATTCTGGCCGGAGTGACCGGATGCCTTCTGGCGCTGAGCTTCAGCCGCGATCTGCTCAGGAAGGCGGCCGGACTTCTTCCGGGGCTTCTCCTGATGATCGGGACGTTGCTCTTCTCCCTCCTTTCCGGGCCGGGCGGCGCCGGCGCGCTGCGCCCGGCTTTCGCGCGGCCCCGGCTCGATCTGGCGAGACTCGCGCTCGTGTGGCTCCTCAATCCGCACGGCTGGGGCTACGACACCGTCGTCGCTCTCGGCTGGGTGGGGGCGCTGGGAGGCGCGACGCTCTGGACGCTGGCGACGCTGCGCTCGGCGGGCGCGCCGTCGCCGCGCCGCAACGACCTTCTCCGCCGCAACCCCTGGCTCGTGGTGGCGGCGCTGCTCGCCCTGGGGTATCTGCTGGCCCCGGGCCAGCTGCGCGACTGGTGGCATCTGAAGATGCGATTCAGCCCTTTGCTCGTCCTGGCGCTGCTGGGCGGGGTGCGCCTCCCGAAGGAACGCGGCATCCGGATCGCCACGGCCGCTCTCTTCGTCGCCGCGGCTCTGGCGATTCAGATGCGCAACCTCCAGGAATTCCGCAAGCGGAGCGGCGACGTGGAGGAATATCTCGCCGGCATCGACGCCGTCGAGGAGGGGAGCTCGCTGCTGCCGATGGAGAACCTGGAGCCGGGGCCCAAATACCGCGTCAATCTGCACTCGTGGGCCTACTACCTGATGGCGAAGAGGGGGTGGGCTCCCTACCTGCACGCGCAACCTGCCTACAATCCGGTGACCTACCGGGTGACGCCCTGGGCGCCAGGGGAGGGGGGCGCGGTGCCCGGCGACGAGGCGCTCCGGCGGGCGGCCGCCTGCTACGATTACGTGATTCTCTGGAACCCGCGTCCGGGCGACGCGCGGGCCCTGCGCCGCTACTTCGATCTGCGGCGGGCGCACAAACGCCTGCGCATCTGGAGGAACTCGTTCGGCAGGAGGGGAGGCGCTCCCGCCGATCAGCCGGCGTGCGTCGCCGACTCCGCGGCCGCGGGCGCGCCGTCCGCCGCGGGAGACGCCGGCGCGAGGAACCGCGGATCCATCAGGTGAGGCAGGTGGACGTTGCGGGTCGCCTTGAGCAGGGAGGCCTTGATTCCGGGGTGGCCTTCCTCCAGGCGCTTGAGGAAGCTCTTGATCTGGTGCCGTTGCAAGGAGGCGTCGCCGCAGGCGGGGCAGCAGCAGCACACCACGGGGAATCCTCGGTCGCGCGCGTAGTCGATCACCTCCTGCTCCCAGACGTAGACCAGCGGGCGGATGACCGTGTGCCTGCCGTTTTCGGCGCGCAGCACGGGAGGCATCGCCTTGATCTGCCCGTTGAAGAACTGGAGCATCAGGAGCGTCTCGATCACGTCGTCGGCGTGGTGCCCCAAGGCGATCTTGTTGCATTCCAGCTGATCGGCGAGACGGTAGAGAACGCCGCGGCGCAGCCGGGCGCAGAGAGAGCAATGCGTGTCCTCCGGGTCCATCTTCTTCCGGATCGTGGCGGCGATCTCCGTGGTCTCGATGTGATAGGCGTAGCCGCCGGAGCGCAGATGCTCCTCGATGATGTCGGAGCGGAATCCCGAATATCCCTGATCGACGTTGCAGGCGACGAGGTCGAACCGGATCGGCGATCGGCGGCGCAGCGTCTCGAGGAGATCGAGGAGGACGTAGGAGTCCTTTCCTCCGGAGACGGCGACCAGGACGCGGTCGCCTTGCTGGATCATGCGGTAGTCTTGAATCGCCCGGCCCGTCTTGCGCGTGAGGGCCCGGCTCCGATCGACGGGAAGCGACGGCTCGGGACTCATTCCATTCCTCCGGAGCGCGGCGGAAGGCCGCGGCAAAAGCCCGTCCATTATAGCCGCGTTCCGCGGCGCGCCGCGCCGGCGAATTCCGAGCGACTTTCTGTTGACACCCCGATCTCGCGATGCTATATAAGCGCCAACTTTCGTTCTCGGGGATTCCAACCGATCCGAACCAACCTACGAGGTGGAGGTGAGGCGATGAACAAGGGCGACCTGATCCATTTCGTCGCGCGGGACGTCAAGATCACCAAGGTCCAGGCGGCGAAGGCCATCGATTCGCTGGTCGAGCACATCACCCGGACGTTAAAGCGGGGGGAGCGCACCAGCCTGGTGGGCTTCGGCACGTTCTCGATCTCGCGACGGAAGGCAAGGACCGGCCGCAATCCCCAGACGGGCGCTCCGCTCCGAATCCCCGCGAAGAAGGTCGTTAAGTTCACCACGGGGAAGGGGCTGCGGGCGATCATCAAGTAACGAACCACGCCCGGACGCGTTCCGCAGGCGGCCCCCCCGGGGCCGTCTTGCTTTTGGGAGGCTCCTCGCTTTCAGGATCCTCCGAGCCGGGAGAGCTCGCGCCGCGCCTCGTCCGCGAAGGGGCCCCCTCCGGAGGCGAGGTAGGCGCGGAACTGCTCCGCCGCTTCGCGCGGCCGGCCCGACCGCGCGAAGACCCGCCCGAGGTGGAAGGCAATTTCGCGCGCCGAGGGCTGCAGAGCCAGCACGGAGCGGTATTCGGTGATCGCCTTGAGGTCCTGGCCCCCCTCGTCGTAAAGAATCGCGAGATTTCGGCGGGCCGCGGCGTTGGACGGATCGGCGTCCCGGCTGCGTTCCATCAGCCGGATCGCCTCGCCGGTCCGCCCCATCTTCAGAGCCACCAGCCCCGACCCGAAAAGCGCCTGCGAGTCCCCGGGCCTCGCCTTCAACACGCGGGCGTATTCTTCGGCGGCCTGGGCGACCTCTCCCTTTTGAAAGTGGGCGTTGCCCATGGCGAAGTGGAGATCGGGGACGTCGACCCCGGCCTTCAAGGTCCGCTCCATCAGCGCCACGACGTCGTCGTAGCGCCGCGATTCGTAGAGGATCCTCGCCAGCGCGAGCGCCGTGACGGCGTCGGCGGGATTCTCCTCGAGCGCCTTCCGGTAGGTGGCCTCCGCCTCCTCCGTCTTGCCCCCCGCGGCCAGCACGGCGGCGAGCCCCTGCTTCGCCTCGCGCGAGGCGCGATTGAAGGCCAGCGCTTTTTGGAAGGCCTCCACCGCCTCGTCCTGCCGTCCCTGGCGCGACAGCACCTGGCCGAGACCGGCGTAGGCCTTGTCGGAATCGGGGTCGAGATCGAGGACCTGGCGGAAGGTCCTCGCCGACTCGTTGAGCAGCCCCTGGCCCAGCTGCGCCGTCCCGAGGTTGAGGAGAACTTCGCTGCTCCGCGGGCGCTGGGCGAGCACCGCCTCGAAGTCGGCCGCGGCGCCGACGAAATCGCCCGACCCGACCCGGGCGTTTCCCCGGTGGAGCAGAGCGGCGAGGTTGCCGGGATCGGCGGCCAGCACTTCGTCGAACTCCCGGACGGCCGGGCCGAACTGCCCGCGCGCATAAAGGGCGATCGCTTCGTCGAGCTGCTGCAGCGCGCCGACCCGGCTCTTGGGATCGGGGGCAGGAGCGCCGCGCGCCGGTCCCGGGGCCCACAGGTAGCCCAGCGAGCGGAGCCGCTCGCGGGCGGTCTCGTCGAGCTCCTGCCGATAGGCGATGGAGGCGCCTTCGGGAGCAGCCTCAGCCATCAGCCGGTGGATCTCCTCGCGCATCCGCGCCGCGTCGCCCTCCCGCTGCGGCGCCAGGTTCCTCGTCTCCCCCGGATCGTTCCGTAGATCGTAGAGCTCCTCGCGCGGCGCCTGAACGTACTTCCAATCTCCGATCCGCAGCGCCGCCATCTCGCTCCAGCCATAGTTCTCGCGCGGCAGGAGCGTCTCCGAGATCGATTTGAGCAGGAAATCGGCCGGGCGGCGGGCGACCAGAGGAAGCAGGCTGGTCCCCTGGACTTCGTCGGGCTGCGGGAGGTCCACCAGGCTCAGAATCGTGGGAAGAAGGTCAATCGTGCGGACGGGCGTCGGCACGGTGCGCCCCCGCGGGAGCGCCCCGGGGAGCGACAGGATCATCGGCACGTGCAGGGTCGATTCGTAGAGGAAGACGCCATGCGTCGACTCCCCGTGCTCTCCGAGCCCCTCGCCGTGGTCCGAGGTCAGGACCACGAGCGTCTGGGTCGAAAGCCCGAGCTTGCGCACCGCGTCGAGCAGCGCTTTCAGCTCGGCGTCCACGTAGGCGATCTCCCCGTCGTACGGCGAGAGCGGGAAGCGGTCGGCGTACGCCGCGGGGGGAGCGTAGGGCGCGTGAGGATCGAAATAGTGCAGCCAGAGAAAGAAGCGCTCGCCGGCCTTGCCCCCCAGCCAGGAGATCCCCAGACGCGTGATCTCCTCCGCTCCCCTCTCGCGGAAGCCGACCTGCCGGTCCCGCTCCGACGGAAGGCGATCGTCGTAGGTATCGAATCCCTGCGACAGGCCGAAGCGGGTGACGAGAGGGTAGCCGGCGATGATCGCGCCCGTCGAGTAGCCGTGCGCGTGGAGAATCTCGGCCAAGGTCTCCGCCCGGGGGCCGAGGCGGTAGCTGCCGTTATTGCGGACGCCGTGATAGGCGGGATAAGTGCCGGTCAGGATCGAGGCGTGCGCCGGGAGCGTGATCGGGGCGGAGGTCGCGGCCCGCTCGAACAGGATCCCGTCGGCCGCCAGGCGATCCATCGCCGGCGTCCGGGCGCGCGGATTGCCGTAGCAGCCGAGGTGATCGGCCCGCAGCGTGTCGACCGTGACGAGGATCACGTTGTAGCGGCCGGTCCGCCCGCCCGCCGCCTCCCACCGCACGAGCCGCGTGCTCTGGGCGGCGACGCCGGCGAGGACGGCCAGGACGAAGAGAAACACGAGGACCGCAAGCGCTTTGCGCAGCAACGGGCGGGATCCGTGGGGAGCTTCCGCGACGCCGGTCATAGCGACTCATCATACATTCTCCCGGAGTATAGTGTCGCCCATGAAGCGGCCCTTCCTGTTCCTGGAGGAGATCGGCGAGCAGGACCTCGACGAGGCGGGCGGAAAAGGGGTGGGGCTCGCCCGCCTGGCGGCGCTCGGGATCGCAGTGCCCCGCGCCTTCGTGACGCCCGCCTCGTTCTTCGAGGAGATCCGCTCGCGGTCCCCCGATGATCCGGAGCCGGAAAGGCTGGCGCGGCAGGTCCCCGCGCCCGTTCGGGAGGCTCTCGAAGCGTCTCTCGACGCGCTGGGCGCGGCCCCGGAAGGGTTCGCGGTGCGCTCCTCCGCCGTCCAGGAGGACTCCGCCACGGCCTCCTTCGCCGGGATCCACGAGTCGTTTCTCCGAGTGGCGCGCGGCGACGTCCTGCCGGCCCTTTTCCGCTGCTGGGCCTCGGCGTTCACCGAGCGGGCGCTGCTCTACCGGCGCGATCGAGCGCTTTCGACCGATCCCTCCGCCATCCGCATGGCGGTGATCGTCCAGATCATGCTGCGTCCCTCGGTCTCCGGAATCCTGTTCACGCGCGCCGCGGGATCGCCCGGCGGCGATCTGGTCGTCGAAGCGGTGGCGGGAAGCGGCGAGCGTCTGGCGCAAGGGAGGGACCGCCCCGAGCGGCTCCGCCTGCCGCGCGGGTCGGGATCGCCCGCCGGCGACCGGACTGCCTCGGGGCTGCTTTCCTCCGGCGCCCTCGAGGAGATTCGGCGCGCCGCGCTGGCGGCGGAGTCGGCGTGGCGCGTTCCTCTCGACATCGAATGGGCCCTGGAAGGAGAGCGCCTGCATCTGCTCCAGGCGCGCCCGGTCGTGGGCGATTCCGCCGCCGCGGCTACCCGGCGCTCCGCGACCCCGCTTGCCGAAGACACCCTCTGGACTCGGGCCAACATGCGGGAGCTGCTTCCCGACCTGCCCTCGGAGCTGTTCCTGTCGCTGCTCGAGCGGGTCGACTGGCGGGAATGCTACCGCCGCCTGGGGACCGAGATGCCCGAAGGGACGCTCGTCCGCGCCATCGAGGGGCGTCCCTATTTCAACCTGTCGCTCATCGGCGCGATGATGGCGAAGTTCGGGCTTTCCTACGACCGGTTCGCCCGCTGGATCGGGCATGGCGAGGAAGTGGCGGAAGCGGCCGAGCCGGCGGCCCGTCCCTTCCGGGCGCTGCTGCTTCATCCGGCGGCCCACCTGCGGGCCTTCCTGCGCCAGAGGCGGATGCCGGCCGAGGCGCGGCGGTTCTTCGATCGGGTCCATGCCCGGACGCGGCAATTGAGCGCGGAGGATCCGGCGGCCGCCACCGACGCGCGAATCCTGGAGGCTTGCCGGGAACTGGAGGCGAGCAGCCGTGATTTCATCTACTTCCTCATGGCGGGATTCAATCGGGTCACGTCGAAGATGCTCGCGCTGGAGCTCCTGCTGCCGCGGCGCGCGAGCGGCGCGCGGCTGGTCAATGCCGTGGTCCCGGCCGGGGAGAAGAACATCTCCGTCCGGCAGGGACTGGACCTCCTGCGGCTGGCGCAGCTCTCGAGGCGGGAGGGGAGGACCCTGCAATACCTGCTGGAGGGGAAGGACGACTTTCGCGGTTACGAAAAGGAGCTCGAAGGGACGTTTTTTCTCCCCGCTTTCCAGGATTACCTACGCCGGTACGGTCATCGAGGGATCCAGGAGACCGATCCCGCGATGCCCCTGTACCGGGATGCTCCCGGCTTCCTGCTGAAGACGATCGGGGCCGCCGGAGAGGATCCGCGGTCGCCCGATCCCGAGACGCTGGCGCGCCGCCAGGAGGAGACCGCCGCCCGGGCGTGGCGCGATCTCCGCAGGGACCTTTCCCCCGCCGAGCGGCTCGTCCCGGTGCGCTCCCTGCTGCTCCGGGCGGCCGTCCGGGACCTCAAGGAGGCGATCGCGCTGCGGGAGCGGATCCGCTTCGAAGGGATGCGGGTCGCGGCGGAGCTGAGGCGGTTCCTGCGCGAGGCGGGCCGGCGGCTGCGCGCGCGCGACCTGCTGGGCGACTCCACCGACCTGTTTCTGCTGCGCCTCGAGGAGATCGAAGCGGTCCTCTCCGGCCGGGCGGACGGAACGCAATTTCCCGACATCATCCGCCGGCGGCGGGAAGAGCGGAGCCGCCGGGAGGCGATCCCCATGCCCAACCTCCTCCGGGAGTCGGAGATTGGCAACCTCGCCGCCCGGCAGCCGCTCCACCCGGCCGGGCGGGGCACCTTTCAGGGGCTGCCGGTCGGGCCCGGCCGGATCGAAGGTCGGGTCGTGGTCCTGGAGGGCCCCCACCAGGTCGACCGGGTGCGGCGCGGCGACATTCTGGTGGCCCCCGCCTTGGATCCCTCCTGGATCCCGCTTTTCACGCTGGCCTCCGGCTTGGTCGTGGAAATGGGCGGCACCCTGTCGCACGGCTCGATCATCGCCCGTGAATACGGCTTGCCGACGGTCGTCAACCTGCCCGGGATCACGCGCGCCCTGAAAAGCGGCGACCGCATCCTGCTCGACGGCAGCACCGGACTCGTCCGCCGGCTGGAAACCTGAAAGCCCGCCGCCGATTTCTTGACCCTCCCGGGCGCGGAGCTTATGTTTCCCTGGACCTGGAGCCCCCTCCAGGCGCCGACCCGGAGGGCGAGCCATGCCTCGAGAAACCCCCTTTCTTTCCAACCTTCCGCGCGATCTCGGAAAAGCGCTGGTGGTCGACGACGAGCCGGTGATCCGCAGCCTCTACGCCGAGGTGCTTCAAGCGATGGGCTTCACGGTCGAGACGGCGGCGGACGGGGTGGAAGGGGTCGAGCGCCTCAAAGAGAGCGGCTATAACCTGATCATCTCGGACATCCGCATGCCGAGGATGACCGGGATCGAATTCCTCCTGAAATCGGGATCGGTCCGCCCGGGCTCGCAGCATCGCTTCATCTTCACGACCGGGCTTCTCGACAGCCTGAACGCCCACGAGTACATGATCGCCACCGAGCGCCCGTGCATCATGAAGCCGGCGCGCGTCGACAACATCCAGCAGACGATTCTCGAATTCCTGCGCAGCCACGGCGCCGGGACGTCCTGAAGCCCGAACCCCTCGCGCCGCGCCCGCCTCACCCGCGCGCTCTGCCACCTTCCTTCCGGCGGCCGATCGCAGTCTGTTCCCCGCGAAGCCGGGGGGCGGCTTGCGTAAGTCGATCGCCCTTCTGATAATGGCCCGTTCCGGGAGCGCTGCGACCGAAGCGGCTCCCGCAAGACCGCCGCGAGCTCGGAAGAAGCCCCAAGGAGGCGCCAGGCCGATGGAACCGCATCAGATCCTCGAAGGGATCCTCTGGTTCGTGGCGTTCCTCTTCTCGACCACTGTGCACGAGGCGGCACACGCATGGGTGGCGCTGCTGGGAGGGGATCGCACCGCCTACCAGGGGGGGCAGGTTTCCCTGTCGCCCCTCCCGCACATCCGCCGCGAGCCGATCGGCATGGTGGTCGTGCCGCTCCTGACCGCGATGACGAGAGGGTGGGCCATGGGATGGGCGAGCGCTCCTTACGATCCTCTCTGGGCCGATCGCCACCCGCGGCGGGCGGCCTGGATGGCGAGCGCGGGCCCGGCCGCGAACTACTGCATCGCCGCCGCCGCCTTTCTCTTCATGAAGGCCGGGCTGGCGTGGGGCTATTTCGTCCCGCCGTCACGGATCGATTTCAGCCATCTCGTGGCCCCCGGCGTCTCCGGGGACCTCGCGGGGTTTCTGGCGCAGGGCCTGTCGATGTTCCTGACGCTCAACGTCCTGCTCGGGACTTTCAACCTGATTCCGCTGCCGCCCATGGATGGAGCGGCCGTGCTCGGACTGGTCCTTCCGGAGGAGAAAGCCCGCGCCGTCCGGCGTCTCGCCGGATCTCCGCAGATCTCCATGATTGGCCTTCTGGTCGCGTTCCTGCTCTTCCCGAGAGCGGTAGGCCCTCTGTTCCACCTTCTGATCCGGCTCGTGCATCCGGACGTCCCTTATTCCTGAGGTTTCGCATCATGAGCGGCGCGGGAAAGCCGAAGCAGGGGATGGGGGCGGCACCGGCGATCCGTCCGGCGCGCCGGGGGGAGGAGGAGCAGATAGCCCGGCTCGCGGGCCAGCTCGGGTATCCCGCCACGGCCGAGGAGATTCGCCTCCGCCTGGAAGCGATCGGGAGCGATCCGCGTCACGCCGTCTACGTGGCGGAGGCGGCCGGCGGCCCGATGCTCGGATGGGTCCACGTCTTTCTCTACCGGGGAGTGGAGTCGGACGCCCGGGCGGAGATCGGCGGACTGGTCGTCGACGCGGCGCATCGCGGCCGCGGCGCCGGACGGCTGCTGATGGAGGAGGCGGAGCGCTGGGCCCGCGGCAACGGCTGCCGGAGAGTGACGCTGCGATCGAACGTCATCCGGGAGGCGGCGCATCGCTTCTATCGGAAGCTGGGATACGAGCTCCACAAGACGCAGCACGCCTTCCGCAAGGAGCTTTGAAGGCCCGCCCGCCGCCGCGAGGGGCCGGGTTCCGCCGATTGAGGTTGCCGATTGAGGTTACAATAATGCGTTCCTGACGCGGCGCGTGAGGCGGCTTGCGAAGGGGACGGGAGAGACGCCTCAAGTGAATTCCTCTTTGAATGCGTGGGTCGACGAATGTGCCCGGCTCTGCGCCCCGGATCGAGTGGTCTGGTGCGACGGCAGCGCCGAGGAGCGCGACCGCCTGACCCGCGAAGCGCTCGCCTCGGGCGATCTCCTGGCCCTGAACCCGGCCCGGTTGCCCGGATGCACCCTCCACCGGAGCGACCCGCGCGACGTGGCGCGGACCGAGGGCCTCACCTTCGTCTGCCGCCCGCGGAAGGACGACGCCGGTCCCAACAATAACTGGATGGAGCCCGCGGCGGCCTACGAGAAGCTTCGCCCGATCTTCCGCGACTCGATGCGGGGGCGGACGCTCTACGTCGTCCCGTTCCTGATGGGGCCTCCCGGCTCGCCGTTCAGCAAGATCGGCGTCGAGATCACCGACAGCCTCTACGTGGTGCTGAACATGGGGCTGATGACGCGCATGGGGCGCGTGGCGCTGGAGCAGCTCGGCGGCTCCGATCGCTTCACGCGCGGGCTGCATTCCAAGGCCGATCTGAATCCCGACCGCCGGTACATCTGCCACTTTCCCGAGGACGACACGATCTGGAGCGTCGGGTCCGGCTACGGGGGCAACGCCCTGCTCTCCAAGAAGTGCCTGGCCCTCAGGCTCGCCAGCGTCGAGGGGGCGCGCGAGGGGTGGCTGGCGGAGCACATGCTGATCGTCGGGGTCCAAGACCCGGCGGGGAAGATCACCTACCTTTGCGGCGCCTTTCCGAGCGCCTGCGGCAAGACCAACCTGGCCATGCTGGTTCCGCCGCAGCGCTTCGAGGGGTGGCGGGTCTGGACCGTCGGCGACGACATCGCCTGGCTGCGCGTCGGCGACGACGGGCGCCTGTGGGCCGTGAATCCCGAGGCGGGCTTCTTCGGCGTCGCGCCCGGGACGAGCCTGGAGTCAAATCCGAACGCGGCGCGCGCTGTGACGCACGACACGATCTTCACCAACGTCGCCCTGAAGCCCGACGGCACGGTCTGGTGGGAAGGTCTCGAAGCGCCTCCGGAAGAGTGCCTCGACTGGCGCGGGGAGCGGTGGACTCCCCGGCGCTCCGAGACGGCGGCGCATCCCAACAGCCGCTTCACGGTGGCGATCCAGCAGTGCCCCAGCTACTCGCCGGAATGGGAAAACCCCCGGGGCGTCCCGATCAGCGGCATCCTGTTCGGGTCCCGGCGCTCCGACGTGGTGCCGCTGGTGTACGAGGCGTTCGACTGGCCGCACGGCACTTTCCTGGGCGCCACCCTCGCTTCGGAAACGACCGCGGCGGCGACCGGGCGCGTCGGCGTGCTCCGGCGCGACCCCTTCGCCATGCTGCCGTTTTGCGGCTACAACATGGCCGATTACTTCGCCCACTGGCTCGCGGTGGGGGGCGCCCTCAAGCGCCCTCCGCGCATCTTCCGCGTCAACTGGTTCCGGCGCGGTCCGAACGGACGGTTTGTCTGGCCGGGATTCGGCGAGAACCTACGGGTCCTGCAGTGGATCCTGCAGCGATGCGAAGGAACCGGCGGCGCGAAGGAGACGCCGATTGGCCTGCTTCCCGCCGGCGGCTCCCTGGATCTGGAAGGTCTCGATCTCGATCCCGCCGCGGAGGCGATCCTGTTCGGCGTGGATCGCGAGGGTTGGGCGCAGGCGGTGGCGAGCCAGAAGGAATTCCTGGGGCGCTACGGCGATCGCATGCCCGAAGAGATCTGGAGGCAGCATCGGGGGCTCGAGCGGCGCCTGGCCCAGAACCCGGCCTGAGCGGCCCCGGGAAGGCCGTTCAACGATAAGGACCTTCCCAGCGTCCCGCGTAAGCCCATTCCTCCACCGGCTTGCGCACGCGGGGGCCGAGCTCCCGAGTCCTGAGCTCTTCCGAAAGATCCTCCACCTTTCCCGGATGGCCGACCGCGATCATCGCCAGAGGGGTGTGTCCTTCCGGGATCCCGAAGAGGGCTCTCGCCTTCGCCGCGTCGTACCCCGCCATCGGATGGACCACGAGCCCCAGCTCCGTGGCCTGCAGGAGGAGGTTCTCGGTCGCCAGACCGACGTCGTGGAAGGCGTGACGGTTCGGCTTCCCGCCGCGGGCGAACACTTCGGACGCGACCGAGAGAAGCAGCACAGGCGCCTTCCGCGCCCAAGCGTTCCCTTCCGCCAGACAGGAGCGGGCCTGCTCGAGACTCGCGGCATCGCGTCCGTCGAAGATCAGGAAGCGCCAGGGCTGCTCGTTGTTGGAAGACGGGGCCCAGCGGGCCGCCTCCAGGAGGGCGGAGACCGTCTCGGCGGGCAGGGGCCGGCCGGGATCGATGGCTCGCGGACTCCAGCGCCGGGCGATGAGGGAATGGATCGGATGGCTCGTCGGGGCGGGTTTCTCCACGCGCGACTCCTGCGATGAATTTGAAGACTAGCACAGTTCGCCGCCGGATCGCCGACTCCGGGAATCCCGGCGACACCGGCCCCGGAGTCGAGCGCCCCGACTTGCTCCGTCTCCGCTTTTGCTGGAGAATCGGGCCCCTTCACGCGGGCGCGGCCGAGGGCGCCGGCCGGCGCGCCGTCGGGATCGCGGAGGATGGAATCGGTGAGAGGCGGGCTGAAGTACGGACTGTTCCTGCGCATCGAGGAGTTCGCCCGTACGCACTACCGGCGCGTCTTTCTCGTGACCCTGCTGCTGGTCCTCGGCTCGATCTACCTCGGCAGCAAGCTCTCCCTGGACGGCGACGTTCTCAGCCTCCTTCCCCGCGAGAACCGTGCCATCAACACCTTTCGCCAGGCGCTGACCGATTTCGGCGGATTGGACTATCTGCTCGTGGTCGTGGAGGCGCGCCCGGGCCAGAGCGAGGAGGATCTGCAGGAATATGCCGACCTGCTCTCCGAGCAGCTCCAGAAGATTCCTTCGATCCGGTACGTGGAGCACCGGCTCGACACGTCGGGTCCTTTCTTCGACTTCTTCCGGCGCAACGAGATCCTCTTCCTGCCTCCCGCCCGGCTGCCGGAGCTGGCGGAGAAATTCAGCGACGCCGCGATCCGCCAGCGGGTCCGGGAGAACGCCCGACAGCTTTCGGGACCCTCCTCCTTCCTGGTCAAGAAAGTCTTGGAGGAGGATCCCTTCTGGATCAGCCCGCTGCTGCTCCAGGAGATGCTGCGGAGCAAGGGCCCTCTCAAGGTGGATTTGGAGAGCGGCTACTATTTCTCCAAGGACGGGACGGCGCTGCTGATCATCGCCAAGCCGACCCGGCCGGCGCAGGACGTCGACTTCACGAGAACCCTGCTCGATCAGGCCCAGAAAGCGGCGCACGACGCCGAGCGCGGGTTCTTCACCGAGCGGCGGCAGGAAGCCGGGGACGAGGCGACCGGAGAGGCGAAAGCGGCGGAAGCTCCGGAGGTCTATTTCGGCGGGGGCTACGTCATCGCGCTGGAGGACAGCCAGCTCATCCGGAAGGACATGGTGCGCAACGGAATCCTCTCCTTCCTGGTGATCGTCGGACTCTACGCCTTCTGCTATCGCCGCTTCGGGGCCATCCTCTATTCGTCCACCCCGCTGGTCGTCGGCCAGTTCCTGACGCTGGCGGTCGCCTATCTATTCCTGCGGCACCTGAACTCGGCGACTACCGGCTTCTGGGCGATGCTCATGGGGCTGGGGACCGACTTCACGATCGTCATGTACGCCCGGTACGTCGAGGAGCGGCAGGGCGGGCGCACGCTGCAGGAGGCGCTGGGCCTGATGATGGGGGCGACCGCGTTCGGCGTCTTCACGGGCGCCATCACCTCCGCCGGCACCTTCTACGCCATGTGCATCACGGAGTACAAGGGGCTGCGCGATTTCGGCTTCCTGGTCGGGACCGGCATCCTCCTGTGCCTGGTGGCGATCCTCTTCCTCCTCCCCGCGATGATCGCCTGGAACGAGGGCAGGCGGCGGAAGAAGGACGTCAGCGAAAAGCTCTACCTGCACTCCTTCGGAATCCAGAAGATGATGACGTGGAGCATCCGGCACCCCCGTCTCGTCGTGTCTCTGTCGGCGGCGATCACCCTCGCCGCCGGCTTCCTGGCGACCCGCGTCGAGTTCAGCGACAGCGTCCAGGAGCTGCGCTCTCCCTCGAACCGGGGGATCCAGGCCCAGGAGAGGATCTCCCGGAAGTTCGGAACGGCCTTCAACCCGATGATGGTGATCTGCCGCGGAGCCGACGCCGACGAGGTCCTGCGCAAGAACAGCGAAGTGAACCGGAAGCTGCAGCGCTTCGTCGCGGACGGCACACTGCTCGGATTCGAATCGGTCCTCACCTACCTGCCGCCCCGCCAGAACCAGGAGACGGTGATTCAGGCGCTGCGGAGCGGATCGCAGGGGGCCTTCAATCTCGGCCGCATCGAATCGACCTTCCGGGCGGCGCTCCAGGAGAGCGGCTTCCGCGAGGGTAGCTACGATTCCTACCTGAAGACGCTCCCGGCGACCCTCGGTCCTCAGTCGCCGATCGGGCTGACCGACTTGCAGCGGGCGGGGCTGGACCGTTTCGTGTCGCGCTACGTCAAAGCGGGCCCGGAAGGATTCCAGACGGTGACCTATCTCTTCCCTTCCTCGCCCAACGCCAAGCGGCACATCCCGCGGGCCCTGGTGAGCGCCGTGAATGATCCCGCGCACGGCGTCGAGCTGACGGGCGTCAACATCGCCAGCGCCGAGATGCGGCGGATATTCCGCCGGGACGCCTGGCGCGCCGTCCTGCTGGGGATCGGCCTGGTCGCGATCCTCCTCTATCTTGACTTCCGGAGCCTGCGTCTCACGTTGCTGGCGAACGTCCAGCTCCTCTCGGGAGTGATCTGGATGCTGGCCGGGATGCAGATCCTGGGGATCAAGATGAATTTCATCAACGCCTTCGTGACGACGATGATTCTGGGCGTCGGAATCGATTACGGCATCCACATCATCCATCGCATTTCCCAGGAAGGGCTCGAGAACCCCGAGGGGCTCCTGGAGACGGGAAAAGCGGTGGTGATGGCGGCGCTGACGAACGTCGCGGGATTCGGGACGGTCGGCCTTTCCAGCTATCCCGGGCTGAGCTCCATGGGGATGGTCTGCGTCATCGGATCGATCACCTGCCTGGTCACGGCGCTCACCACGCTGCCGGCGCTGCTCCTGCTCACCGGCTCTCCCCGCCCGCGCCGCTGATCCCCGCCGCGCTCGCCGGCGCGGCGCCCGGGAATTCCGCGCGCCCCTGTGCTAACGTCTCGGCCATGCGAACCAGGATCCTGGCCGCGGCGATGCTCGCGGCGACGCTCGCCGCCTGCCGCAGCCGGATGGCTCCGCCCGCCCCGGCGCCCGTCCCGCCCACCTCGCCCGCTCCACCGCGCGCCCCCCAACGGCCCGAGGCGGCGGTGCCCGAGGAAGGCGGGGAGGGGGCCTTCGCGCTGGAGGAGCCGTTCACCTCCGTCGCCGCCGCGAAACTGGCCACGACCAGCGACCGCATGCTGCGCGGTTTGGCGTTTCACGGGCTGTCGCGTCTCGCCCCGTCGGGAGCGGTGGAGCCCGAGCTGGCGGTGCGCTGGGAAAGCCTGCGTGGGGGAGCGGAATGGGTTTTCCACCTCCGTCCTGACACCGCCTTCGCCAACGGACGCTACGTCGAAGCCCGACATGTCGCGGCTTCGTGGGAGCGGCTCATCGCCGCTCCCGCGGCCCGCTACGCCTTCCTGCTCGAGGCGCTCAAGGGATTCGACGCGCTGGCCTCCGGAGAGTCGCCCCACGCCGCGGGCCTGATCTTGGAGGACGGTCTGACCTTGCGCGTCGTGCTCGAAAGGCCGGTGCCGGATCTCCCCCTGCGGCTCGCCCATCCCGCGCTCGGGGTCTCGGCGTTCGGGGAGGACGAGCAGGGGGTCGGGCCTTTCGAGATTTGGGGGACGCCGCAAGCCCAGCGGATCACGCTGCGCAGCAATCCCGAGTATTTCCGGGGGCTGCCGCACCTCGATGAGATCGCCTTTCTCCGCGGTGAGGCGGCGAAGGCGGGCCGGATCGCCGAAGGCAGCCTCGACCTCGCGGTGCTGCCGCGCTCCGAGGCGCCGCCCGGGGGGCCGGCGGTCCGGCTCTTCACGCACGCCGTGCCGCGCACCTACCTCCTGGGGCTGAACCGTTCCGCTCCGCCGTTCTCACGCTCCGACGCGGCGCGGGCCTTCCTCGCCTCGCTGGATCGCGAAGCGCTCCGGGGAGCGGCCGGGGCGGAGAAGAGCTTCATTCCGGCGACCCTGGTGACCGCGTTGTCGCCCGGGCCGCGGCGGGCCGCGGCGCCCCGGGGAGCCGCCGCCGGCCCGCTCGGCCGCCTCGATCTTCTCGTCCCCGAGTCGGACGCCGTCGCCGCGTCGCTGGCGGCGAAGCTCCAGGGGGAGATCCTGCGCGCGGGAGGGCGGGTCGCGCTGCATTCCGTGAAGCTTCCGGACATCTCCGGGGCCCTGGCCCGCGGCGAATACCACCTTTTCGTGCTGCCCTTCATTCCGTCCAGCCCCTCTTTCCTGATCGCCTATGAGGAGCTGATGCGCTGGAACCGCTCGATCCCCGGGAGCCTCGCCGACCAGGCGAGAACGCTCGCCCATGTAGAGGATGCGGGCCGCCTGGCCCTGGGGCTCAAGGGGCTCGACGCCTCCCTTCAGGAGGGGGGGTACCTAGTACCGCTCGCCTCCCTGGAGAGGCGCTTTCTCGTCCGGGCCGGTCTGTGCGGGCTGCGTCACGATCCCGTCGGCATGGTGGATTGGACACAAGTATGGGCGAGCCGGAGCCCTACGGAGCGCTGCGAGTGAGGCGGAAGTCGCCGAAAGTGCGTGACTGCCTTCGGTTGGAAGGCGTCGCGGCCGATGACGATGGTGTGAGGCCCGGGAGCCGCCGCGCCGATACGATGACGGAAACGGGAAGTTTGCATTTTGCCGGGATTTACCTTAGATTATGCCGCGCTGCAACGGATGGGGGGAACGCTCCGGAGTCAGTGGCGACGACGGCAGCCCACCCCCGAGCCAAGAAAGGACCCATCCCCTCCATGGAAGTCTTCCTCCTTCTCGTGACCATCGTGCTGAGCATTGCTCTGAGCCTGGGTCTTGGCGCTGGGCTTCTCACCCTCCTGCTCCGGTTCATCCAGACGCACTCCAGCTGAGCCCGCCGGTGGGGCCGCGCCGGCCCTTCGGGCACTTTTCCGGCTTTCCGCGAAGAGCGCGGCGTTGCGCCTCGCTTCGTCCGCCCGGGACTCGAGGGGGAGAGCTCCGGCGTCGCGTCTCCGCCCTTAGCGAGTGGTGCCCGCTGTGTACTTGAAGATCATCACGAGATTCATCGTGACCGCCACCGGCGTGCCGTTCTTCAGGGCGGGGCGGTATCGGTAGGTCTTCGCGGCTTCCAGCGCCGCCGGCTCGAAAATCGGCGACGTGGAGACCAGGATTCTCGGCTCCGTGGCGCGTCCTTCCCGATCCACCGTCACCTCGACGATCACCTGCCCGTCGAGCTTCTCCGATCGCGCCGCGTCGGGGTAGAGGGCGACCGAGCTCGTGACGAGCTCGGGAAGGGTGACGTCTCCGACGCCGGGGAGGTAAGGCTCCCGGGCCCTCTGCTGGGGGGGCGGCGGCGCGAAATCCTGGCGGTCCTTTCTGGCTCGATCGAGGAAGTTCTGCAGCGGCAGATCGGCGCCGGCGGGGAAGGCGGCGATCTCCAGCGTGATGACCGAAAGGATGGGGAGGCTCGCGTCCAGATGTCCCGCGAAGAGGAGCGCCTGCCCCGACTTGAAGGGAATCGTCTGGCGCAAGGCTTCCCGGTGGCCGAAGGTGAAGACGAACTCGGACGAATAGGCCGACGCATCGGTTCGGGTCAAGGGCCCCACGCGGATCTGAATCTGCTCGCCGAATCCCATCCGCAGGACCACTTCCTTGCCCGCCTCGGGGCTGGCGGCGTCGCTGAACTGGAATCCGAGATCGGGCAGCGTGAACCCCGCCTTGAGCGATGCCAGCTGAGCCGGTCCATCCTGTCCGCCGGGCAGCGACCCGGAGTGGAGGAACGCCGTCAGCGCCGGGTGGCGATTCCCCATCTGCCCGCTGGTTTTCAAGGGAAAGTAATAGACGCGCAGAAGAACGGCGTTCCGCTCGCCGGCCGCCGCCGGGGCGGACGGGCGCGACGAGGCCCCGCAGGCGCACAGCGCGAACCCAAGCAGCGCCGCGAGTCCGGCAAGACATCGGCCACGTTTCACCATCATCCCCCGGGGTCCTCCACGAGCCCGTCCCGGCGCCTGGCGTGAGCCTCAGGCCGGCGGCGCGAAGCCGGCCGCGAGGAGATCGACGAGCTTCCGCGCCGCCACTCCGCTCGCGTCCCGGTCCGGATTGTAGTTGGTCACTTCCAGGCCGGCGAAACCGGGATCGCCGGAGAGGATCGACAGGAAGGCCGCGGCCTCCGACAGCGCCAGGCCGCCGGCAGCCGGCAGGTCGACGGCGGGAATCGCCTCCCCGTCCAGCACGTCGACGTCGAGATGGACGAAAAAGGCGCCGGAGCCCCCCAGCCGCTGCAGCGTCTCCTTCGCGGCCGCGGCCGATCCCAGGCGGACGAGGTCGTCGGAGCGCATCCGCAGCGCCGGAAGGGCCTCGAAGATCGGGATCTCCTGCGGATCCAGCCGGCCGACGCCGAGCAGGGCGAGGCGTCCCGGGCGCAGCATCGGAGATTGCCCCGAAAGGCGGGAGAGCTCGGGGGCGCCGCGCCCGAGAAGGTGAGCGATCACCATCCCGTCCAGGATTCCCGACCGGGTCGTCTGGGGGGTGTTCAGCTCCGCGTCCCGATCGAGGTAGACCAATCCCGGGTCGGGGTGGAATCGGGACAAGCCGGCCACGCTTCCCAGCGCGATCGTGCAATCGCCCCCGAGGACCAGCGGGCGCCGCCCCTCGCGCAGCGCCGCTTCCACGCGCGCCGCGACGCCCCGGGCCGTTTTCGCCACTGCGGGAAGGTTCTGCTGCTTGGCGCGGGCGGGATCGACGTCGGGCCGGAAAACGACGAGCTCCTGGTCCTCCCGATCCGCCACGTCGTGTCCCGCGCTCCTGAGCTTCTCGAGGAGTCCCGCCCGCCGGAGGGCCGCGGGAGCTTTCTCGGACCCCGCATGGCGCGCGCCGATGCTGGAGGGAACGCCCAGGACGGCCAGATTCATGACGCTCATTCTACCAGGAAGGCGCCGCGCCGAGTCGACGCCGGCCGACCCTCTTCCTTCGGCTCACGATTCGCCCCTCGTCGCGTGACGTCGAGGGAGTCGGCCGGCCGTGACGCGCCACTAAGAAGAGATGCCGAGCCAGGGAAAGAGGATCCAGCCGAGGCCAACGAGCAGGGTGAGGCTGGAGGCGACGGCCAGGAGGCCGCGGTAGGCGCGCAGCCCGTCGGCGCTTCGACGCGGCGTGGCCCATCCCAGGATTCCCGCGAACAGCGTCATCGCCGCGATCGTCCCCCCGCCGAAGCCGGCCAGATACGACCAGGTCGCTTCAGGAGTCGGAAGCGCGAGGGCCGGAAGCAATCCGAATAGGTGCGAAGTCCCGGCGATCCCATGCAGCGTCCCCACGGCGAAGGCGGTGTGGCTGTGGAGGTGCGCTTGGGGCGATTCATGCGCGGCGGCGGGGCCATGGACGTGGAAATGGGCGTGCACGCGGCCGGCGTGATCGTGGGTGTGGCTGTGGAGGCGGTCGCGGAACAGGCGGCGGAATCCCCAGAGCCCGAGGGCGACGAGGACGATTCCCACGATGCGCTCGCCCCAGCCGGAGATCGAATCGAGGTCGACAGCGCCGCGCAGAAGGAACGCGGCGGCGCCCACGAGCAACACGCCCGAGGAATGCCCGAGCCCCCAGCGCAGGCCCGCGCGCCAGGCGCGCCGCCCCGCCTCGACCGACAAGGGCGCCAGGGCCGCCAGGTGATCGGCCCCGGAGAGGACGTGAACAGCTCCCGCCAGCCATCCTGCCAGTAAGGCGGTTTCCATGGCGCGCTCCAATAACCCGCTACGGCCGCGGAAAGCTTATCCGATGTTGGAAGCAGGAATCCATCGAGGGAGGCCTCTCTCCGGCCGCCGCGCCGCGCGCCGTCCTCCAGGTTCCCGTTTGACAGAAGAAGCGGCTCGCATATAATCACCCTCCTTCGATCGTGCATCTCCTGGTGACCGTTTCGCCGTGGCGCCCCAGCCGGGGAGACGGCATGGCATGTCCGGAACCGCGCCGCGGGCGCAGGGCCGCGTGGGGAGAAGATGCCGGAAATCGATGAAGGCTTCCTGGAATCGCTGCAGCGCGATCTCGACCAACGGAAGAAACCGATCGAGACGCGCAAGCGCCTCCTCACAATCGCCGTCGTTGTCGGATTCCTGGTGGTGGCCGGCGCCTTCACCTTGTACCTGCTCACGGACACCAACGAAGGCAGGGTCCTCCCCCCGGAGCTTCCCCCCCCCTCCCCCCAGGCCTCCCTTCCCGTTTCGGAGAAGGCGAAGGAGACGGGCAAGAGCTATTACGAAGAGCACACGGAGATCCAGGGAGCTCTCGCCGAATACGCTCGTCGCATCCTGAAAGGGCAGCTCGACGTGGCGTCGCTCGGCCCTGCCTTCCAGCCGGTGGAAGGGTACACCTGGGACAAGTGGTATTACGACACCGTGGCAGTGCGCGAGGGGTTCAAGACCTTGAAGGAGCCTCAGCCGACCCCTCATCGATTCACCGAAGAGCACCCGATCATCACCTACACGGTCACCGACGACGACAAGTACGGCGCCTGGGGAGTGGGGATCAAGTACGGCGCGGCGCTGGGCGTCGACCTCACGAATCCCGCCGACAAGGAGATCGCCTCCCTGGTCGCGGCCTACGTGTGGCTGCAATCGCAGAACCGGCTGCTGTACGAGAAGGCCAATTACTTCGACGCGGAAGGAAAATACGATCCGAAGCGGCCGAGGAAGGACATCAACCTTCTGCACGCGGGCGACCAGATCAAGTTCCCCCATCTCTCCCCGGAGGCGCTGAAGGAGCTGGCGCAGAATCCCCAGAAGTATCTGGAGGGTACCGCACCGTCCGTGGCTCCAGTGATTCCTCCGGCCAAACCGGGATCTTCGTCGTAGCCATCTCCGAGACCATTCCCAGCCATCTCCCCAGCTCGACGCGCAGCGGACAGGGGGACTTGGCCCGCTGGGATCTGGCCCACTGGACCAGAAACGGCCGGACGGCGGGGTTCTCCCGCGCCAGGAGCCACAGCGCCCGGCGGCCCCGCGTCCTCATGGCGGCGTCGGCGCAATCCAGCGCCAGGCGCATCAGCTCCTCGCGTCCCGCCCCACCGGCCGCCAGGACACGCCGCCCCAGGGTCGCGGCGGTGGCTTCCTCCACCGCGGCCCTGAAGCGCGGCGAGGCGCCCTCCGGGACGGCGAGGAGGTTGAGGACCTGATCCGGAAGGTGCCGGCCGAGGGCGACGAGCAGCTCGAGGAGGGCGAGGCGATCTTCTTCCGGCGCGGCGGCGAAGTAAGGCACGAGCAGCTCGAGGATTTCGCGGGGCCAGTAATCGGCGAGCGCCAGCATCTCGGAACGCATTCCGGGGGCGATCCGGGCCCCCGGAACCTGCAGGGAAGCCTTCCAGCGCTGCAGGATCCGATCGCGCTTCTCGGGCTTCAGCCGCGCGTATAGAGCGAAGATCTTCTCCTGGTCCGATTCCGGCAGGGTCTTTCCCGTCTGGCGCAGCGCGGTGGTCACCGGGCCCGGCCCCAGATCGAACAGCTCGCCGAGCCCCTCCCGGGCCGTCCGGCCAAGATCGTTCCCCTCCTCGCGCAGCGCCACGTCCGCCAGGAGGAGAGCGGGCCGGTAGAGATCCTTCCGGGCGAGATGGAGCAGCCCTCCCAGGGCGACGCGGCGTGCCGGAAGATCGGCGCGGCTCAGCAGCGCTCGCATCAGCTCGAAGACCCGCTCGTATTGATCGGCGGAGGCGACGAGATCGGCCGCGGCCCGGGCCGCTGCGCCCCGCACCGCCTCCTCCCCCCCGGCGTCCGACACCATGGGCAGAAGCGTCGCCAGCGCCGCTTCGCGATCGCCGGCGCCACACGCTCCGAGCGCCGCGGCCAGGGCTGCGGCCGCCTCCGGCGACTTCTCCCCGCGGAGCATCTCGCGAAGCACCGACGTTCCTTCGGTTTCGCCGGCGAGGAGCGCTCGGCAAAGCAGGGGAGGAACCAGCGCCCGCTCGGCGCTTCCCAACGACGGGTAGATTCTCTCGAGGTGGGGCAGCCACACGGCGTCGATGGCGCCCGGGCGGCGGGCGAGCCGCCGCACCACCTCCGACGGGTCGGCTCCCTCGTCGCGCAGGATTCGGAGAAGAGGATCGTCCTTCCCGGTGGGACGTCCGGGGGCGTCGGCGAGCGCCCAGAGCGCCTCCCGGCGCCGCTCGCCCGAGGCCGATCGGGCCTGCCGCAGAATCTCCTCGATCCCTCCAGCCTCCGCGAGCGCTGAAAAAAGCGCCGCCCGGGCCTCCGGATCCTTCTCGCGCGCCAGCGCCGCGGCCAGGAGCGGAATCGTCCCGGAGGGATCGGGCTCCGCCACGAGCAGCGCGGCCGCGGCCGCCGCCCGCGCCGCCGGGTCGCGTCCCGACAGCGCCTTTTCGATGCGTTCGGTGAGCTCCTTGGCCGCCAGCGAAGCGGGGCTGCCCGCCCGCAATCCCGCGGCCTCTTCGCCGGCCAGCAGAAGGACCCGCGGACGGAGCTCGCGGTGCCGCGCCTCGAGGGCGATCTGCACCGCTTCTCTCGCCAGAGCGGGGTGCGCCGAGATCAGCGATCCGAGAGGAGCGAGCGCCGACTCCGCCCGGGATCGATCGCGCGACGCCAGCGCCTTGGCCAGGGACGGCGCGACCGCCCCGGGGACGTTCCGGGCGGCCTGACGGAGCCAGAGCACCGACCGGGGATCCGGAAGGCCGGCCGCGAAGGCTTCGATCGCCGGCCCGACCTCCCCCTGATGAAGAAGCGCCTCGCCGCGCCAGGCGGGCGAAAGGATCTCAAGGAGGTCCGCTTCCCAGTCGAGAAGCGTTCTCTCGGCGCGCTGGACCTCGCAGCCAAAACGGCCGCGGCCCCCGGCGAGCGACTGGCGATCGGAGGATTTCTCGACGGCGGAGACCGGATAGCCGGTATCGAAGATGACCGGCCGCGTCTCCCGCCCTTCTCCGAGCAAGGCGATGCGCGGCGGAGCGCCGGCGCCGGCCAGAATCCCCAGGACGCAGGCGCCGCCCCCGACCGCTTCCGCCGCGAGCGGCCGGGCCGGGAAGGCGGCGAGAGCGAGCGCCAAAGCGGGGGAGAGGGCGAGCAGCCGGTGCATCATCGCATCAGAGGATCTTCGAGCGCAGGAACTCGAGGAAATAGAAGGTCAGATAGGCCAGAACGCCCAGGACTGCCAGCGTGAGGAGGCTGACGCCCCAGGGCATCTCGAAGATCAGGGAGCGGTGGCACGAGGAGCATTCGGTCGCGTAAACGCCGTTCGGCGCGCCGCAATAGGGACAATCCTTGGTCTTGGGCATCAGGCGGACGCCCCGCCCCGGAAGCGGGCCGGCCGGCGGGCGGCGGGAGCGCTCAAGGATTCTTCCCCCCCCGCGCCACGCCGCGCGGCGCCGGCGCCGCCGCGGCCGCTTCGGCCGCCAGCCGGAGCACGGGCGGGTAACGGCGATAGAAGGCGGTCACCAGAGCGACCAGCGACAGATCGAGCGCCAGGGAAACGACGCACAGAAGCTGATAGATCTGCGAGTTCACCCGGGATCCGCCGCGCAGCAGGAAGATCCCGAGATTCGCCGCCAGGACGAGCATCGCCGCCTTTTCCATCCACGGCTTCGTCCGGGAGGCGAAGAAGAGCGCGGCGAGGAACAGGCCGAAGAACAGCGCCTCCGGCGGGGCGCCGCCGCGCGCCAGCCGGAGAGTCGCCTGCCGGATCAGGTGGACATAGAGGTCGGAATAGAGCTTCGTCCCCAAGCCTCCGAAGATCAGCAGCGAAAGAATCACGCTCGACCGGCAATAGATGAGGATGCTGGCGAAGCGGAGCGGATCCGCGTCGAGCCCCGCGACGCGGGCGGAAGAGGAAGAGTGGGAACGGAACGTGGAAGCCATGTCAGGGCGCGCATTATAACGGAAAAAAAGGGCGGCGCCGAAGCTCGCACCCGGGCGTCTAGGCTACCTTGCCGCGATCCAGGATCGATCCGGCCGAGCGGTCGGCGCGGCGCAGGAGCCAGGCGAAGATCAGGCCCACGATGCCGAGCGACGCGAACATAAGCATGCTCGCCGTGTAGGTGTGGGTGGTGTCCCTCAGCCGGCCGTTCAGCCAGGGAAACAGCGCCAGGCCGATGTTCTGGAGCATGGTCATCGTGCCGTAGGCGGTCCCTGTCCGCTCCTTCTCGACCAGCAGCGGCACCGCCGGCCAGAGCGCCGCCGGCACGAGCACAAAGGCGGCCCCCAGGATCATCATGGGGCCGTAGGGAGGGATTCGCGTGAACCCCAGGAGGAGGTAGCTGAGAACCAGGAGCAGGGAGCCGAGGATCATCAGCGCCGTCCTCTTGCCGATCCGGTCCACGAGCCCGCCGGCGAAGGGGGCGCAGATCATCGAGGCGAAGATGATGATCGAGGTGGTGCCGGGCGCCGTGGAGAACATGTGGAGGAAATTGCTGAAGACGCCCTGCAGGAAGCTTCCCGTCTCCTCCGCCGCGAGCGGCAGGCCCCACTTGTCGTGGAAGAAGTCGGTCGAGAGATCGGTGAACGGGAAGATGGCCGAGTAGAAGGTCACGCAGAGGACGACCGTGTACCAGTAGGCGGGCCGGAAGCGGACGATGTCGCCCACCACGATCTTGTCGCCGCCCCCTTCGTCGTGGAGCCGGAGGACCCGCTCGCCGCGACGGTCGAGGAAGAAGTAGACGACGTTGCTCAGGAGGCTCGCCACACAGAGGCCGGCGGCGATCCAGAAGGCCAGCTTCCAGCCGCTGCGCACGGCGATGAGCGAGACGGTGTTGAAGCTGAAGAGGGTGCCGAGTCGGGCCAGGGAGAGCGTGATGCCGAAGGACAGCGCCAGCTCGCGGTCCCGGAACCAGCGCGCCAGGATGGCGCTCTGGACGACGATCAGCGTCTCGGACCCGGCCCCGAAGATGGCGCGCCCCAGCGCCGCCATCCCGAAGCTGTCCGAGGCGGCCACGATCGCCGCCCCGATCACGACGAGCGCCGAGAAGAGGAGGCTGGAGCGCCGCGTCCCCATCCGATCGATCAGGAGGCCGCCGACGAGCAGCGACGGGATCGCCGCCAGGCTGTAAACGGTGTACAGCCACCCGATCGACTGGCGGTTGGTGTGCCACGCCTCGATCAACGTCGGGGCCATCGCCCCGATGGTGTCGTACGCGAAATAGCTGCCGAGCGGCAACAGCCCGACGAAGAAGAGGACGGTGAAACGGAATCCCGGTCGCGACGGATGGAAAAAGCCGGCGCCTTCGCTGCTCATCGGCGATCTCCCGGGCGGCGAGGGCCGCACCGCTCCTCGGTGGGGCGGCGGCCCGGCGCGCGCGCCGCCGTCGCGTGCCGGGAGTTTCGCGGTGAGGGGATCCTGTGATTCCCGAGCCGAAGCGGCCCTATTCTCGTCGAGGGGACCGGCGAATTCAAGGCCGGTTTGGACCCGGCGGCTTGAACCCGCCGCGGGTGAACCCGTCCCGTGTAACGAGATTCTGGCGACGCGACCCCGGACTCTAGATCTCGCGCCGACCCTCCAGCGCTTTGGACATCGTCACTTCGTCGGTGTACTCGATCTCGGAGCCCACCGGAATGCCGATGGCGATGCGGCTGGTCCGGACGCCCAGCGGCTTGAGGAGGCGCGAGAGGTAGGCCGCCGTCTGCTCGCCCTCGACCGTCGGGTTCGTCGCCAGGATGATCTCCTGGATTCCGCCGGCGCCGATGCGCGCGAGCAGCGGCTCGATCTTGAGGTCTTCGGGCCCGACGCCGCGGAGGGGCGAGAGGGACCCGTGCAGGACGTGATACAGGCCCCGGTATTCGCGCGTCTTCTCGATCGCCAGCAGGTTGTTGGGCTCCTCGACGACGCAGATCGAGCTCCGATCGCGGCCTTCGTCGGCGCAGAAGCGGCAAGGGTCGACGTCGGTGATGTGACAGCACTGGGAGCAGAGCCGGATCTTGTCCTTCACCTCGGTGACGGCGGCGGCCAGGGCGAGCGCCTCCTCGCGGGGCTGGTGGAGAATTGCAAAAGCGAGCCGCTGGGCCGATTTCTGGCCGATGCCGGGCAGGCGCTTGAGCGCCTGCACGAGACGCTCGATCGGATCGGCGTAGTCCATCGCCTCAGAAGAGTCCCGGAATCTTCATCCCGCCGGCCAGGCCTCCCAGCTCCTGCTGGACCGCTTCGTCCACCTTCTGGGTCGCCACGTTCACCGCCGCCAGGATGAGATCCTCGAGCATCTCGGCATCGCCCGAGGCGAAGATCTCCGGGGAGATCTTGACGGCGAGGACCTGCTTCGTCCCGCTCATCGTCACGGTGACCATGCCGCCGCCGGCGGCTCCGTCGACGCGCATCTCGGCGAGCTGCTTCTGGAGCCGCTCCTGCATCTTTTGGGCCTGTTTCATGATGGCGTTGATGTCGACCATGGGCTTGCTACACCTCCTCGATGTCGCTGATCTCCCCCTGGAAGAGATCCAGGAAGGACTTCACCACGGGGGAGCGATGCGCCTCCTCCAGGAGCTGCTTCCGCTTCGAGTCGCGGGCCTCGCCCGCGGCGGCGGGAGCCGCGATCTCCGGCGCGGGCGCCGGCCGCGCCAGCCGGATCTTCACTTCCAGACGCCTGCCGGTGACGGCCGCGATCGTGTCGCGCAGGAAGGAAAGGTATTCCTTCCGCTCGATGCTCGCCCGGAAGACGGCCTTGTCCTCGGGCAGCGAGATCACGAAGGCGGAGTCCTCCAGATCGAAAAAAGCGGCATGGCTGAGGAAGCCGCCCAGGGTGCTGCGCTCGCGATCGACGCGCTCCAGGATCGCCTCGACCTGCCGGCGGACTTCGCCGGGATCGGCCGGCGGAGCGGGCGGCACCGCGCCCCCCGCCGGGGTCTCGCCGGCCGCGACCGGCTCCGCCACGGGCCGGGGCGAGGGCGGCTCGGACGGGGCGGCCGCGGAGGCCCCGCGCGGCGGATCGGCCGCGGGCGGCATCCTCGGAGCGACGGGTTCGTCCTCCTCGGGGAAACGGGCCAGCAGGTCTTCCAGGGGCGTGAGGTCGGCGAGATGGCACAGGCGCACCGCCAGCGCCTCCAGGAGGTATCTCGGCTGCGCCGAGAAGCGGATCCTTCCCTCCTCGCGCGCCACGCCGTCCATGATCCGCAGGAGGTCTTCCTCGGAGAAGCGCGGGGCGAGCGGGGCCATCGCCGCCCGGTCCTCCTCGGCGAGCTCGAGCGTCTTCGGGGAGTCGGCTGCCACCTTGAGAAGGAGAAGGTCGCGCGCCTGCTCCATCAGGCTGTTCAGGAACAGCACCGGGTCGTGCCCCGTCTCCAGGACGCGGTCGATCAGCTCGAGGAGCGCCGCCGGGTCCTTCGCGGCGATCTTCTCCATGAAAGCGAGCAGGATCTCGCGATCCAGCACCCCGAGAATCGTGCGCACGTCCTCGTCCTTCACCGCGGATCCCGAGTAGGCGATCACCTGGTCGAGGGCGCTCTGGGCGTCCCGCAGCGATCCGTCGGCCAGGCGGGCGATCAGATCGAGAGCGTGCGGCGAGATGGAGACCGCCTCGGCGGCGCACACCCTGCCGAGGTGCGCGGCGATCTCGCGGCGGGCGATCTTGCGGAACTCGAAGTGCTGGCAGCGGGAGAGAATCGTCACCGGGATCTTGCGATGCTCGGTGGTCGCGAAGATGAAGACGACGCGGGGAGGGGGCTCCTCGAGGGTCTTCAGCAGCGCATTGAACGCCGAGCTCGAGAGCATGTGGACTTCGTCGATGATGAAGATCCGGTAGCGATCCCGCGAGGGGGCGTAGCGCACCGTCTCGCGGAGGTCCCGCACATCGTCCACGCTGTTGTTGGAGGCGCCGTCGATCTCCAGGACGTCCAGCGACGACGAGGCGGCGATTTCGACGCAGGAGGAGCAGACGTTGCACGGCCGCACCGTCGGGCCATTCACGCAGTTCAGCGCTTTGGCGAGCAGGCGGGCGACGCTGGTCTTGCCGACGCCGCGCACCCCCGAGAAGAGATAGGCGTGCGCGATGCGGCTCCCCTCGAGGGAGTTCTTGAGAGTCTGGACGACCGCCCGCTGCCCCACGACCTCGTCGAAGGTCTGGGGCCGGTACTTGAGGGCCAGGACCTGATAGGGCATCGGGCTTTCCCGGTCGCGGGGAGAAAGCGCCGGCCCGAGAGCCGGTTCAAGGGATCCCGCGGCACCTGCGAACAAGTCCCTACCGTTGCTCCCTTCCGGGCCTGGCGGAATTCGGGGATTCGCATTGCGCGGGGCTCGAACCGGCCGTCGCGCCGGCTCCTTTCCCCGCGGGAGTGATCGATTCGGGCGCATCTTATCGCAGGCCCGCGGGGAGCGTCAACGAACGGTGCCGAGGCCGGCGGGTCTATTTGGCCTTGATCTTGTAGCCGGCGGGCTCCTCGAAGAGGTGGTCGGGGAGCGGCGCCGTGGAGACCTGCGAGACGGTGGAGCCGCTCTTCATCTCGCCCATCTTGCTCATCATCTGGGCGAGCAGGCCGGTTCCCTGGAAGTCGACGCGGATGTCGCTGGCGTAGGGAACGCCGAGCTTCGCCAGCTCCTTGTAGAGCGCCGTCGTCCCTTTGGCGCGCCCCGGCTGGGCTTTCGCCGCCGCGGGATGGTTGAAGAACAGCCCCTTTTCGGCCGCCTTGAGGTAGAACGAGCGATAGTCGGACGCTCCGGGGGAGTCCTTGGCGATCCAGGCGGGTCCGCTGAGGATCGTGTCGACGCTCATGCCGGAGGGATCGGCGTAGGGGACGACGACGCGCAGGAGGAACTCCTGGCAGGTCCTTCCCAGGATGGAGCGGGTCTTTCCCGTCGGCTTGATCTCGACCTTCATGTCGCCGTCCGGGATGGCCTTGAGATCGGCGGCGATCTTGGCGAGATCGAACACTTCCGCCTTCTTCTTGGCGTGGTCCAGGACGATCATCCGCTGGTGATCCAGATCCAGGATCATGCTCTGCGACTTGGCGCCCTGGGTCCAGTCGCTTCGCATCCTGCCGCCCTTGATGTAGATCGCGGTCTCTCCGGAGGCCGACATGCCGAGGCCGCTGCCGCTCCCGCTGCCCTTCAGCGTGAGGTCGGCGAAGGCCAGGGCGGGAGACAGGGCCAGAGCGATCGAGACGAGAACGGCGGTCGATTTCATCGTGAATCCTCCTTGTCGGGACGCGACCAGATGCGAACGTTCAAACGCAGCTCCTCCACGAGATCGCGGCCGAAGCGGAGATCCTGCGAGGTGGCCCCGAGGCGCCCGAGGATCGCTTTCCTGGCGTCCGGGCTCGCCAGCGCTTCCCGGACTTCGCGCGGCGGGATCGGCTTGCAGAGGTCCTGGGAGGTGAACAGGGCCAAGAACACCTTTCCCGCGGTGAGCGATAGGGCGAAGGGTTCCCGGCGGTCCCGCTGGAACTCCAAGAGCCGGCTCATCAGGCCGGGGGAGAGGAGGTAGCGCGCCTGCACCTGATCGTCCGCGATCACCTCGAAGACCCGCCGGAATTCCGGATCCTCCAGCTCCACCGTCTCCCGCTTCCCGCGGCCTTCCCGGCGAATCGCCTTCACCACTTCCTCCCGCAGCGCTCCGGCGGCGCGCGGCAGGACGAGGGTCGTCCCCTCCATCCCCTTGCTGAAGTCCGCGACGAAGAAGAGTCCCCGGAAGAGCGGCACCCATGCCTCCCGGTCGATGCGCTTGAGCGGCGACCAGCGCTTGACGCAGTGCCGGGCGCGAATCTCCGAGAGCTCGAACCGCACCTCGCCGTCGGTGCCCGACATCCTATCCTCCCCGCGATAATCGTCGGCCTGCAGCGGAAACAGGCGGGACGAGTGAAAGACCTCCGCCGCGACGAAGCCGTCCGGCTCGTAACGGACGCCGTCCTGGGAGGCGGCGACGAACGGCGCCAGGACCCGGCGCTTGAAGCGCCGCTTCCACCAGCCGTCGAAGCCCATCCGCGCGAACAGATGGCCGAAAAGGACGGCGCCGAGGGGAAGGACCCAGCGCTCCCCGTCGGGATGCCGGAGGTGGAGCCGCCAGGCGGCGAGGAGCGCCGGCGGGGCGGCCAGGATCGTCGCGGCGCTCAGAAAGGCGCTGAAGCGGCGCGCCTGGCGGTCCAGCTCCCGCAGCGCGGGAGAGAGGGCTTCCTCGTAAAGCGACGGGAGCGGCACCCGCGCGATCGTCGCCGGCGCTTCCATCGCTCCCCCTAGCGGCCCAGGAGGCGGCCGACCTCGGGGACCTGACGCTCCGCCTCGGAGGCCTGGAACGGCGTTTCGGAGCGGTAGGCCAGCATCGAGGCGACCAGGTTGGAGGGGAAGGTCTGCAGCGCGACGTTGTATTCGGTGACGGCGCTGTTGTAGAAGCGCCGGGAGGCGGCGATCTGCTCTTCCGCCTCGTTGAGGGCCTGCTGGAGCTGCAGCACGTTCTCGTTGCTCCGCAGCTGGGGATAGTTCTCCACAGCCACGGTGAGCCCCGCGAGCTCGCGGGAGAGAGACTCTTCCAGCGCCAGCCTCTCCGGCGGCGGGAGCTTGCGGGCCAGGGCCGCGGCACGCAGCTCGGTGATGCGCGTGAAAATCTCCCGCTCGTGGCCCATGAAGCCCTGAACGGCGGCGACGAGGTTCGGGATCAGATCGTGGCGCTTCTTCAACATCGCGTCGACGCTCGCCAGGGCGTTCGCGACCTGGTTCTTGAGCCGCACCAGATGGTTCCGCAGGTGCACCAGCGAGGCCAGTCCGAGCAGGACGGCGGCGAAGAGGATGGCGGGAGCCCAGGCCGCGATCGTCATGCTTGCCCTCCCTTCGCCGGGCCCCTCCGAGAGGCCGCCGGCGCGCCCGCCGGGCGCCCGGTCATGATCGCTCCTCCTTCTCGGGGAGAACGGCGGCGCGCCGCGCCGCTTTTTCGCGGAGGCGGTTCAGGGCCTGTGACTCGAGGAAATCGCCGGCGCGATCGAGCGCCGCTAGCAGTGCCATCATCCGCTCCTTCAGGGCCGGCTCCCGCGCGCCGATCGCTTGGAGCCGGCAGGCTCGAAGATCCGCGGGAAGCTCCAGCATTTCGTCCAGCAATCCGCTGAGCCGGCGCCATTCTCGCGGGGTGATGTCGTCGTCCATGACGGCGGCGGGGCCTCATCGGATGGGAGTGATTTCCACAGCCATGCCCGGCCTCCGAGGGAATCCGGCTCATTCCGATCCACGGAAACGGAGGCCGGGCGGGGCCAGGAAGGCGCACCGATTCGCGGCAAGGCGCGATCAGGCGGTCCGGCAGGGGCCGGGGGGAGCCCTTAGGGGCCGCCCTGCCGGCCGAGCTCGTGATACAGGAAGGCTCGGGCCTTCTGCCAGTCGCGCTTGACGGTGCGGGGGGAGGTCTCGAGGATTTCGGCGCATTCCTCCACGGAAAGTCCAGCGTAGAACCTCAATTCGACGAGCTTTCCCAGGCGGGGATCGAGCGCTTCGAGCTTCTTCAGCGCCTCGTCCACCCCCACCACCTCCTCGGCGACGGGGGAGGTGCCTCCGAGATTCTCGTCGAGGGGGGCGGGCGGGACGTTGCCGCCGCGCTTGGCCGCCGCTTTCGAGCGGGCATGGTCCACCAGGATCTGCCGCATGACGCGCGCGGCGAGGGCGAAGAAGTGGCCGCGGTCCCGTACGTTGACGCGGGAACCGTCGACCAGCTTGAGGTAGGCCTCGTGCACCAGGGCCGTGGTGTTGAGCGTCGACTCGCCCGCGGGGCGCCAGATCTGGCGCCGGGCGAGAGCGCGCAGCTCATGATAAAGGAGGGTGAACAGGGCCTCGGCGGCCCGCGAGTCCCCGTCGCGCCAGGATATCAGAAGGCGCGTGACCTCTCCCTGGCCGGTGTCGTTCTCGTCATGCATCGCGATCCCGCAGCGTGGGTCGCCGGGCCCCCGATGCGCCGCATTCTATCCGGCGTCCGCCGCGACGATCAAGAGCCGAATCGTCTCTTGCGCGCCCCCGCGGATCGCCGTATCATTAAGTCAAGAAAACGTTTCGGGCTCGAAGCGTTCCAATCTGATCGGCGCGCACGCGGGAGAACGGTCCCTTTGGGCCGGGCAGGAAGTCGCTTGAGACAGGGTAAAGCTCGTTTCCGGGCCGCCAGCCTGACGCGCCGCGCCCTGATCCTCCTGGTGTGCCTCGGCGGGTCCTCGATCCTTTCGGGGCTGCGAGCCGCCACGACTTGCGAGATCCGTGGGACGGTCGTCGACGGCGACAGCCGGCCTCTCCCCGGGGTCGTCCTCGTCCTCCGCAACGACACGCTGGCCTCTCCGGAGCGCGGCACCGTCACCGACGCCGGCGGAAAGTTCCGTTTTGCCCTGCTGACCCCGGGCCCGGGGTACCGGCTGCGCGCCTCCCTGGCCGGATTCTCGACGATCGAATTCCGGGACATCGAGCTGTCGGCCGGGGAGGTCCATGCCGCCGACATCGTCCTGCGTCCCGAAGCGGAGCTGCGGGAGACGATCCGCGTGCAGGCCCAGGGTGACGTCGTCGATACCGAGCGCCCGACCACCTCCACCGTCTTCTCCTCCGAGCTCATCGCCGGGCTGCCGGTGCTGGGCCGGGACTATCAGGATATCCTGAGCCTCGCGCCGGGGGTCACCGACGTGAACGACACGGGGAACCCCAACATTCACGGCGCCCGCGATACCGACATGGTCACCCTGGTGGACGGTGTGAGCACGACCGATCCCTTCACCGGCTACTACGGGCAGCAGCTCAACATCGAGTCGATCCAGGAGATCGAGATCATCACCTCGGGGGCCTCGGCCGAATTCAGCCGGGCCCAGGGAGGCTTCGCCAACGTCGTGACCAAGTCGGGGGGCAACGAGTTCCAGGCGACCTTCAAGATGTTCGTCCGGAGCCACCGGCTGGACGGCGACGGCGCGGGAATCGATCCCCCCGACGTGCAGGGGGGGATCGGGGAGGCGAAGGGCTTCCGGGACCTGCGCTTCACCGATCTCTATCCCTTCCTCTCGCTGTCGGGGGCGATCCGCAAGGATCGACTCTGGTACTACTTGGCGAGCGAGTACATTCAGCAGGAGAACCCGGTCAACGCCGTGACCCAGGCGTTCGTCATCCCGACGCGCGGCTACCGCCAGTTCGTCAAGGCGACGGCGCAGCTCGCCGCCAGCCACAAGCTGGTCTTCTCGCTCAGCCTCGACCACACCCGGGACGACAATCTAGGAATCGACAGCCTGGTGAACACGGAATCGGGATATTCCTTCGAGCGCGGCGGCCCGACCTACACCCTCAAGGGGGAGTCGATCTTCGGGCCCCAGACGCTGCTGGAGTCGACCGTCTCCTGGTTCGACAACCGCTTCGCGCGGACGCCGACCCTGGATCCCGACACCAACCGCAACGGCATCCTGTACGTCGATCAGTTCCCCGAACTGGGAGGCAACCAGAACGGCCTCTTGGAGGTGTCCGAGCTGGACAGCGGCGAGGACTACGATCGCGACGCGGCCTACGATCTCTGGGAGGATTTCAATCACGACACGCTCCTGGAACGCGAGGAGGATCTCGACGGCGACGGGAGGCTCACGGACGCGGTAGCCTGCGAAGGGAAAAGCCACGAGGACGTGAACTGCAACGGCAGAATCGATCGGGAAACGGATGCGAACCTGAACGGGAAGGCCGATCCCGAGGAGGACACGGGACTCGGGACCTTTTGCCAGGCATGGAACTGCCCTGAGAAGATCGTGCCGGGAACCGCCGGGAATGGCCGATTCGATTCCGAGGATCGGAACGGCAACGGCCTGCTCGACGTCGTGGGAGACTCCGGCTACACGCCGTACCCCTTCTGGAACGATCGCAACCACAACGGAATCCACGAGTATGGCGAATACCAGGCGCCGCTGCCTCCGGACCGGGGCTACCTGATCGACGTGGAGGGAAGGCAGAGCGGGCCGAACCCCTACGAGTATGCCGATCACCGGACGCGGCTGACCTGGCGCGAGGACCTCTCGGTCTACGTCCCGGAATTCTTCGGGACCCACGACTTCAAGCTCGGCGCCGTCTACGAGCGGGAGGGCTTCGATCGGGACACCTGGCTGCGTCCCAGCTCCCAGATCCAGGGCCGTTCCTTCGGATCCGGCGGCCTGGCGCGCGAAACCCTGCTCACGGCGTTCATGGGAGTGCCGATCTTCGTGAACAACACGGCTGCGGGGAGCAACCTCGGCCTCTACCTCCAGGACACCTACAAGCCTCTGCCGAACCTGACCTTCGGGCTGGGCCTCCGCTTCGACCGCGAGGATCTCACCTCCTTCGGTTTCACCTCGTTCGACCCTCACAAGGAACGCCGGATTTACAGCAACCTGATGGCCCTTACGGGCGTGGACTCCGACTTGTTCGACTCGATTAGCCCGAAGGGAATCGAGGTGGATCCTTTATATGCGAGCGACGCGCAGGCCGCGCTCCAATTGTCGACCCTCCTGACCACCCTGAGAAGCCTCGCGCCCCGGCGGATGACGCGGCACAACGCCGACATCGAGGTCTTCGCCCCCGGGCTGGGCCCGGTGATCGGCAGAAGCGGGTCGCTGGCGAGCCTGCTGCAGCTCGGAGTCCGCCCCCGGACGCCGGAGGACATCCGCATCCAGAACAACAACCTGGCGCCCCGCCTGAGCGTCACTTGGGATCCGCGCTCCGACGGGAAATCGAAGCTCTTCGCCTCGTGGAACCGCTATTACGACAAGCTCTTCCTGAACACCATGGTCCTCGAGGAGGGGCCGGACGAATTCACGCGGGTGTACACCTTCGACCCCGACGGCCTCACCATCCTGGGCGTCCCGAACGGGCAAGTGGGCCGCAGTGTCTCCCTATCCCCGCCGACCGCCTTCCAGATCGACCGCCGACTGCGGACCCCCTTCAGCGACGAGGTGACGGCCGGGTACCAGCGCGAGCTGGCGCCCGAGATCACTTTCTCGGTCACCTACGTGCGGCGGGACTACCGGGATCAGCTCCAGGACATCGACCTGAACCACCACGCGGTGCGCGATCCGGAAACGGGGAGGTACCTCGACCGCAACGGGACGGTCTGCGGCACGGCGACCTGCGCGCTCGACGGACTCCCCGATCTCTACGTGGAGAACTTCTTTCTGAATCGGGTCTTCCGCCTGGGGAACTATAACCAGCAGACCTACCGCGGCTGGGAGCTGGAGATCGCCCGCCGGCTGAGCCGGAAATGGCAGATGAATGCCAACTACACCTATTCGAAGAGCTGGGGAAACGCGGAGAGCTTCCTCTCGGACGTGGGCGACGATCCCACCCTGGCCGAGTTCGAGCCCGGGTTCCTGAGCTACGATCAACGCCACGTCATCAAGCTGAGCGCCAAGACGAACCTGCCGCGGGACTGGCAGCTCGGCGGGATCGCGACCTGGGCCTCCGGGCTGCCCTACTCGATGGTCCAGCTGCGGGACGCGTCCGACGACGTCGGGTACGTTCAGCAGAGGCTGCTCTACGGATCCATCGGCCCGAAGGGGCTGGAGAGTGAGCCGCGCAACAACCACCGCAACCACGCCACCTACGATTTCAACGCCCGGCTGCAGAAGAGCTTCGTGATGGGGAGCGCCGCCGCTTCCGGTTTCTTCGAGGTCTTCAACATTCTCAACAGCGACAGCCTGCGAGTGTTCGAGATCCAGCAGAGACAGGGGATCGCCGGCCGGGACATCAGGAAAATCATCGGGGAGCGGCGGTTCGGCCGCCGCTTCGAGTTCGGGGTGCAGCTCGACTTCTAGTGTCTAGGCTTCCCCCTCCTCTTCGTATTTCTGCTTGAGCTGCTCGACGACGGTGGGATCGGCGAGCGTCGTCGTGTCCCCGAGCGCCCGGCCTTCGGCCACGTCTCGGAGCAGGCGCCGCATGATCTTTCCCGAGCGGGTCTTGGGCAGCTCCGCCGTGAACAGGATCTGCTCGGGCCGCGCGATCGCCCCGATCTTCTTCACCACGTGCGCCTTCAATTCCTCCGCCAGCTCGAGCCGTGCCGCGGCCCCTTCCTTCAGCGTGACGAAGGCGGCGATCGCCTGGCCCTTGATGTCGTGGGCGACCGCGACGACCGCCGCCTCCGCCACACCGGGGTGATCGACCAGGGCCGATTCCACTTCCATGGTGCCGATCCGGTGCCCCGCCACGTTCATCACGTCGTCGACGCGGCCGAGCAGCCAGAAATAGCCGTCCTCGTCCCGCTTCGCTCCGTCGCCGGTGAAGTAGACTCCCGGAAATCGGCTCCAATACTGCTTCTCGTAACGGTCCGGGTCGCCGTAGATGCCCCGCAGCATCGCCGGCCAGGGGCGGCGCAGGACGAGGTAGCCGCCGCCGGAGGCGACCTCCTCGCCGCGCTCGTTGAAGATCGCGGCGTCGATTCCCGGAAGGGGAAAGGTGGCGGATCCCGGCTTCAGGCGCGTGATGCCCGGCAGCGGCGCGATTAGGATCATGCCGGTCTCGGTCTGCCACCAGGTGTCGACGATCGGGCAGCGGCCGCCGCCGATCCGCGAGTGGTACCAGACCCAAGCCTCGGGATTGATCGGCTCTCCGACCGTGCCGAGCAGGCGCAGCGACGAGAGATCGGCGGCCGCCGGATGGGCGTCGCCCCACTTCATGAAGGCGCGGATCGCGGTCGGCGCGGTGTAGAAGATGGTGACGCCGTATTTCTCGATCGTCTTCCAGAGCCGGCCCCGGTCGGGCCAGTCGGGAGAACCTTCGTACATCACGACCGTGGCGCCGCAGGCGAGCGGGCCGTACACGACGTAGGAATGGCCCGTGACCCATCCGATGTCGGCCGTGCACCAGTAGACGTCCTCCTCCTTGAGGTCGAAGACGTACTTGGTGGTGGCGTAGACGCCGGTCAGGTAGCCGCCGGTGGTGTGCACGATGCCCTTGGGCTTGCCGGTCGTGCCGGAGGTGTAGAGGATGTAGAGAAGCTCTTCGGAGTCGACGAACGCGGGAGGGCACGCGACGGATGCCTCCTGCATGAGCCGGTGCCACCAATGATCGCGCCCCTCTTTCACGTGCAGCGGGAAGTCGCCGCGCTTCACGATCACGACGTGCTGCACGCACGGGCACCCTTCCAAGGCGTGGTCGGCATATTGTTTCAGCGGAATCAGGCCGCCCCGCCGGTAGCCGCCGTCGGCGGTGATCAGGACTTTCGCCTGGGCGTCGTTGATCCGGTCCCGCAGGGCCTCGGCCGAGAAGCCGCCGAAGATCACGGTGTGCGCCGCCCCGATCCGGGCGCAGGCCAGCATGGCGATCGGCAGCTCGGGGATCAGGGGGAGATACAGCGCGACGCGATCGCCGCGCGCCACTCCGAGCGACTTCAGGGCGTTGGCGAACTGGCAGACCTCGCGGTGCAGGTCCTTGTAGGTGTAGGTCCGGCGCTCTCCCGGTTCGCCTTCCCAGATCAGCGCCGCCTTGTTCCGGCGCGGCCCCTGCAGGTGCCGGTCCAGGCAGTTCACGCTGACGTTGAGCGTGCCGCCGACGAACCACCGGGCGTGCGGCGGGTTCCACTCGAGGACCTTCTTCCAGGGCTTCTCCCACGCAAGCTCCGAGGCGGCCGCGGCCCAGAACGCCTCGGGATCGTCCTTCGCCTGCCGGTAGAGCGCCTCGTCGGCGACGACGGCGCGGCTGCGGAACTCGGGGGAAGGATCGAAGACCCGGTTCTCGTGCAGGAGATCGTCGAGGGCGGGATCGGGCTTGTCTTCGGCCATAGGGTTCTCTCCGCTGAGCGTCCAAGGCGGGAAAGGCAGGATAGCCGCGCCGGCGGGGAGGGTCAAGAGGCGCCGGCAAAGCCTCGAGTTGCACCCGGCGGGACCGTCCCCTACGATACCGGGCCATGAAAAAGCTTGCGGAGGCCACCACTCCGTTCAACGAAATGCTCGGAAGCCGCTGCACCCTGCGGGAGCCGGGACGGACCCGCTACGAGCTGGAAGTCGGGCCGGATCACCTCAACAGGAGGGGAGTGGCGCACGGCGGCGTCGTGGCATCCCTCCTCGACACCGCGCTCGGCGCCGCGGTGGTCTCCGCCATCCGCCCCCGCGAGTGGACCGGCACGCTGGAGCTTTCGGTGCAGTTCCGGGAGCCCGTTTTCCCGGGCGTGATCGCCGCCGAGGGGAGAGTAGCCCGACGGGGCCGGAGCGTCGCCTTCGCGGAAGGAGAGATCCGTGATCCGCAGGGGAAGATCCTGGCGGTGGCCCACGGCGTCTGGACGATCTGGCCGAAAAAGCCGCGATGACCCGAAAACGAATGCTTTAGTGCCTCAGGTGGGCGGAAGCGTCGTCTCGAGGACCCGGATCTTGTCGCCGTAGAAGACGAAGAGGTCGCGCCCGAGAGCCGCCCGGTCGGGGGGGCCGCCCTCCACGCGGAAGGCGGCCAAGACCGATTTCCCGTCGGAGACCGCGGAGAGCAGTTCGAATTTCGTGGTCGGGGGGAAGAGCTCGAACATCCTGACCACGCCCGAGCTGTGGTGCTCGACCCCGTTGTAGTCGATGATCAGGCTGTCGTCGGTGAACAGCGCCTCCAGCTCCTTGAGCTTTCTCTCCCCGAACAGGGTGTAATACTCCTTGACGCGATCTTCCAGCGACACGCTGCGCTCCTCCGGGCTCCGGTCTTCAGGGGGAAAATGGCGGAGAGAGTGGGATTCGAACCCACGGTGAGGTTACCCCCACACACGCTTTCCAAGCGTGCTCCTTAAGCCACTCGGACATCTCTCCGCGCGGCGCGCCGTTGCATCGTAGCCGAAGCCACGGCGCCGGTTCAATCGTCGTCGATCGGATCTATTTCCGGCGCTGGAACTCGAAGACCTCCGGCTTGCCCCCGCCCGGCCCGGTCCAGGTCCAGGCTTCCGCCAGGTGGTTGGCGTCCTCGAACGTCAGCGTCAGGGCGGACATGTGCCCCTCGTCGGGCCCCGCGAGATTGGCGGCGTCGACGTAGGCGAAGGCCAGCTCCCGGGGGCTCGCGGAGGCCGCCTTGGCGCGCATCCGCGGCTGGTTGTTGGCCGCGCAGTAGTGCGTCATCAGGATGCTGTCGCCGTCGGCGTGGTAGACGGTGACCATGTTCATGTCGCCGGGGGCGTCGAGCGTCTCGACCACGGCCGAGCCGGAAGAGGCCACCTTGTAGGTCACCTTGACCGGCTTTCCATCGCTCGTCTTCCCTTCCCACTCGCCCGCCAGGGCCTTCAGGCGATCGAATCCCGCCGGATCTTTCTTGGCGGGACGGGCTTCCTCAGCTCCGGCGGCCGGGATCAGCGCCAGCGCCAAGACGGCGGCAAGCAGCAGGCTGGTCTTCATCAAGATCGTCCTCCCTTGCACAAGGGTTCGGGTTCTCAAGAACCGCTGCGGTAAAAGCGAATCCGGACATTTTCCAGCGTCGCCAGCCCCTCGGGGATGGCCGCATCGATCACCGGCAGGAAGCTCTCGATCTTTTCCTGCGTATCCACGATTTCGACGATGAGCGGAAGATCCTCGGAAAGCCGGAGAATCTTCGCGGTGTGCAGGCGGCTGTGCGCCCCGTAACCCTCGACGCCGCGAATCACGGTGGCGCCGGCCAATCCTTCCTGGCGCGCTCGGCGGACGATCCATTCGTAGAGCGGCATCCCGTCGTGCTTGTCACTCTCGCCGATGAAAATGCGCAGCAGCTGGCCTGCCTCGGGCAACATCATCGCGGGTGCTCTAAAAGAGCCGGGAAAAGACGTGCCCGGCGAAGACCGCGCCGATTCCCAGGAAGACCTGCAGGGCCACGTTGATCATCCCCGCCAGGGCCTGTCCGTCGCGCAGGAGCTGAAACGTCTCGTACCCGAACGACGAGAACGTCGTGAAGCCTCCCAGGATTCCGACGAGGACGAACAGCCTCGCCTCCGGACCGAGAACTCCACGCGTCTCGATGAGGCCGGCGAGAAATCCGATGGCGAGACATCCGGCCGCATTGATCGTCAGCGTCTCGTAGGGGAACAGCGCCCTCGCCGCCAGCCGGTTGAGCCATCCTCCCAGGAGGTAGCGCGCGGCGGACCCCAGGAATCCGCCGCATCCTACCCAGAGCAGCTTCAGCATGGAATCTCCTTGCCGAAAGGTTCCGAGTAGGAGTCATCAGCCGTCGTCCGGCGGTCATGGGCGGACTCCATCGCCGCGTCACGCGGAATGGTACTAAGGTGTCACAGCCGGAGCGAGCATCAGGCGCCGCGCGTCGCGCGGCGGGATCGTCCCGAAGCCGAGGAGCCGCTCGTTGAAGCTCTTCAGGGAGAACTTCTCTCCCTCGCGCGCCTTCACGTCGGTCAGCAGATCGTTGAGCTCGGTGAACCCCACGAAGTAGGTGGAGAGCTGGGTGGCGGTGATCTTGGCGCGCCGCAGCTTCCCCTTGGCTTCCACCTCCTCTTGGAACCCGAGCCGGGTCATCAGGTCCATGGCCCAGCGGTCGGTCTCCTCCTCGGACATGCCGGCGGTGTGCATCTTCGAGTCGAGCAGGGCGTTCATCGGGACCCGGAGGTCGAATTTCTTGTGGACCAGGTAGTTCGCCGGATCCCCCGCGGCGAAGCCGTTGGTGAACATTTCCTCTTCGGCGAGGACCGCCCATCCTTCGGCGAAGGTGCCGGAAGCGAAGACTTTCTTGTAAATCGTCGCCATGGGGGATTTCAGCGCGTACCAGGCCTGCACGTAGTGCCCGGGAAAGGCCTCGTGGATGATGAGACTCTGCAACCCGTAGTCGTTGTACTCGCGGAAGAACGACTCCGCCACTCGGGCGTCCTCTTCGGGGCTGCCGCCGCGAGGGACGGAGGAGACCCAGAACGACTTCTTCAGATCGGGCTCGAAGGGGGGCGCCGAATTGAAGAAGGCGACGGCGACCCCGTCCATGAAGGCCGGCGTCGGCTCCACGACGAAGTTGTCGGTTTCCGGCGGCAGGCCGATGATGTCGCTCTTGCGGATGAAACCCTTGATCTTCGGGATCCACTTCTCCTTCACGTCGGCGAACAGGGTGTCGGGCTTCGAATGGCTCTCCGCGAGCTTCGCCAGCGTTTCCTTGACCACGACGTTGATGAGATCGTCGCCGGTTTCCTGGTGCTTGTGATCGGGATACATCTTGTCGTGCAGCGGCTGGGCGACCGCGAGCATCTCCTCCCGATCCTTCTTCAGCTTCTCCTCGGCCCGGCGGGTGATCTCCTCCGGAGTCAGATCGGAGGCGAGGGCATAGCGGAGCTTCCGGGTCCAGAGCTCCTTGCCCAGCCGCCAGTCGCCCTTGGAGCGCGGCAGGAGGTCGCTCTCCAGCCATTTCTGGTAGTCGCGCAGCGCCCCGATCACCTTGGCGCTCTCGCGATGCAGGTCCTCCCGCAGGGCGGGGACCTTCCCGGAGAGCGGCGGAAGGGTCTTCTCGAAGAACTCGATGTTCCCCGGGTTCAGGACCAGGCAGAACTTCGTCTGGATCTCCGCCGGGTTCTTGAGGTTCTTCTTGGCCTGCTCGAGGAAGGCGGGGATCTTCTTCATCCTTCCCATCAGGCTCGCCATCCGCTCGGGGAACTCCTTCGCGTCGGGCGCCACCTGAGTCACGAACAGCGTGCTGTTGCCGAGCACGTCGTTGTAGAAGAGGGGATCGCGATCGAAGGGGCGCAGCGTCGTCAGCGTGAAGAGGTTCGACTCGCAGTCCTGCACCAGGAGATCGCGGTCGACCTGGGCGCTGAGGCCGAGCTTCGATCGATCCACCGCCGCCAGATCCTTCTGCAGGCGCTTGAAGGTGTCGGTCATCCTCTTGATCCCGGCGGCGCTGAAATCCTCCAGGTCGGCGTCATAGCGATGGTAGCCGTTGACCGAGGCCTGGGCCGGGAACAGCCGCAGCGTCTCGTCGAGGTAGCGCTGCGCCACGGTGTAGAACTTCGCGTCGCCGGGGGCCGGCTCGGGCCCCGCCCCGAAGGTCAGGGCGTGGATCGCGGCGAGCGCGCCGGCGGCGAGGATGCCGGAGAGGACGACGGCCGGGAACGAGGGTAGGGGGCGCAACACGGCTCGGGACTCCTCAGAGGAAGGTTCGGAAGAATGGCGGAGAGGGTGGGATTCGAACCCACGTGGCGCTGTTTAGGCGCCAACCCGCTTTCGAGGCGGGCCCGTTACGACCACTTCGGTACCTCTCCGCTCGGAAGGGCGGTATTCTAGCATGGCGTCTGTGAGCGCGTGGCAATTTGCCGACGCCGAGAACTCGGCTTGCGCAGTGCTATCGGAGGATGAGGAACATGATGCGACGAGGAGAGGGCATCTTCCAACTTCTTGGCCGGTCATGATATCATCAGGCCACGACGCGTCGAGAAACCTACTCGACGTGCCCGCCGGAATGGAGCGGTTTCACAGAAAGGCCGTTCAGAGTCGGCACATCTGCCTTGATCATAAGCCGATGAATATATAGCTTTTATTTCTCTGGCAAAAACCCTGGGAGTACTCGTGGTGTCGCGAATCCAGCAGCTACTCGGACAGGCCAGGGTGGTGCGCCGTCCATGCGATCTGGACCTGCTGACTTTCCTGCTTCGGCACCCTCGGGCGCTCCTCACCAGCAAAAGCATCGCGCGGTTTCTTGGGTACAGCGCCAAAGAGGTGGCGGCCTCCCTGGAGGCGCTCATCGAGGGCGGGTTCCTGGAGCGTTCTCCGACACCAGCCCATGCGGCGCGATTGTACGTCCTGGCGATGCCGGACCCGCACGGGAAATCGCTCCTCAGCCTGCTGAAAATCGCTTCGACTTCCCACGGCCGCCAGCGGGTGATTCGAGCGCTCAAGAAACCGGCGGCCCCGGCGCGCGCCCTTCCAGAAGCGCGCGGCTCCCTCGGGAGCGTCCGGTGAGCCTCCGACTCCAGGAGTTGCGATGAAGGGACCCGGCCTGATTCGGACCGGAATCACCGGATTGGATGCCATCCTGGGAGGCGGCATTCCACGCGGCAACATCATCCTGCTCGAAGGCGCCATCGGAACCGGCAAGACGACGCTTGGCGTCGAGATGATCTATCGCGGCGCCAGCGAGTTCGACGAGCCCGGGATTATCGTTCTGTTCGAGATTTCTCCGGACAAGCTCACGCGCGACGCGGCCCGCCTGGGGTGGGACCTGCAGGAGCTCGAGCGGCGCGGGCGATTGAAGATCGTGTTCACGACGCGCGACGTCTTCCGGCAGGAAATGCAGCAGGCGGACAGCCTTCTCCTCGAGCAGGCCGCCTCCATCGGCGCGACGCGCATGTTCATCGACGGAGTGGCGCGCCTGAGAGACGACCGGCAGGATTCACGCGATCTGTTCCACGTGCTCGTCGAAGGCTTGCAGCGCGAGGGCTTGACCGCCGTGATGGCCGTGGAGGCCTCGATCCTCAACGGGGGGTTTCCTCCGGGGCTGGAGGAGGAGTCCATCGCGGATACCGTCATCCGCCTGCGGACCGAGGAGACATACCGCGCCGTGTTCCGGTCCATCGAGATCGTGAAGTCGCGCGGCCAGCCGTTCCAGATGGGACTTCACAGCTTCCGCATCGTGGACGGGCAGGGGCTGCAGGTCTATCGCCGGGTGCAAGCGCCCCGGGCGCCGAGCCGCGAGAGCGAAGGGACCTTCGATCCCACGAAGCGAGTCACGACCGGGACTCCGGGCCTCGATCCGGTGGTCAACGGCGGATTCATGCTCGGCAGCACCACGGTGGTCGCGGGCATCTCGGGCGTCGGTAAGAGCGTCATGGGATTGCAGTACATCGGGGAGGGGGCGCGCCGCGGCGAAAACAGCCTGATGGTGACGCTCGACGAGCAGTATGCGCAGGTTCTCCGAAACGCCAAGAGCATCGGGATCGATCTCGAGCCTGCCATCAAGAAAGGCATCGTCCGGGTCGTCTACGAGCCGCCTCAAGAAATAGAGATCGATCACCACTTTCACCAGATCGAGCAGTACGTCGAGCAGTTCAAGCCGACGCGCGTCCTGATCGACAGCCTCTCGACCTATGGCTCCGCGCTGGGCACCAGCGGCCGGATCTTTCGCGACTTCTTTCACGCCGTCGTCGCCCTGATGAAAGAGCATCAGATCGCCGCGGTCTACAACCATGAAAACCCCGAAATGCTCGGGATGTCGTCCATGATGGGAGATTTCGCGATGAGCTCGCTGGTGGACAACATCATCCTGATGAACTGGGTGGAGCTGGGGGATACGTTCCGCCTCGGCCTGACGGTGGCCAAGATGCGGGCGAATCCCGTCGTCCGCACGACCCACGAGTGCGAAATCGTGGACCGGCGGGGACTGTCTGTGCTGCCGCGTGAGATGCACGTTCCTCCAAGCGCCTTCTCTTCGTATTACAGCCTTCTGTCCCGCAATCCGGAGCGCCGCCCCCGGCGTGACGATGCCGAAAAAGCGAGGTGAGTCCGTGTCGTCCGCACCGGATGAGCAACCCCTCGCATCCGGAGTGTGGCTCCCGGCGCTGGAAAAATTCGCCGCCGTCACCGGATTGACCGTCCAGCTCTACGATGCGGGCGGGAAGCTCGCCTTCGGTCCCATCGGCCCTAATCCCCTGTTTCAGTTGCTGAAGGGATACGAGCCCGGCATCTTCGAGGAATGCGCGCGGCGCTGTCTGGAACAGGACGTCGATCGCTCGCCCATCGCCCTCCGAACCGCCCAAGGATTAGGCGTCGTCGGAGTCTGTCTGAAGCGCGGGGAGAAACCCCGTGCCTCCATCGTCGGCGGGTACGTGCTCGTGGATTTCCTGAACCAGTTCGCGATCCAGGAATTGGCTCGGGAATCCGGAGTGGCTTTTGCGCGGGCCTGGGAGGTTTCACGCCGGGAACGGCCGGTGCCGGAGCGCCGCTTGGTGCTGGTCGGAGAGCTCTTGCGAATCCTCGGAGACGCGCTTCTGCGAGAGGACCATCGCATCAGTCTCGATGAAGAAACGATGAGGCTCAGCGAGAAGACGGCGGTCGCGAAAGACGACTTCCTGGCCGTGCTCTCCCATGAATTGCGCTCGCCGCTCACCCCGATCATCGCCTGGGCCCACATCCTGAAGGCCGGAGGGGATCCGCTTCGGGCGGCGGACGTGATCGAGCGCAACGCCCTGCTTCAGGCCCGCCTCGTCGAGGACCTCCTGGACGTGAACCAAGTCATGCGAGGCAAGACACCGTTGGACCTCCAGCCGCTCGATATCCGAGGAGCTCTGGGCTCCGCCGTGGCCGCGATCGCGCAGGCTGCGGAACAAAAGAGGATTCGGCTGGAGTTCTCCGGAGGGGAGAAACCCGTGCTCGTCCGCGCCGACGCGGGCAGGCTCCAGCAGATCCTCACGAACGTTCTCTCCAACGCTCTGAAATTCACTCCTCCGACCGGCAGCATCCACGTGCTCCTCGCCCGGGAAGCGGACCAGGCGGTCGTGACGATCACCGACACGGGCAAGGGAATCGCCGCCGAGTTCCTGCCGTTCGTTTTCGATCTGTTTCGCCAACAGGAAGAAGGCACGCGGCGGCAATACTCGGGGCTCGGCGCCGGACTCGCCATCGTCCGGCGGCTGGTCGAGGCTCATCAAGGGAAGGTCGCCGTTTCGAGCCCCGGAATGGGACTGGGCACGAGCGTGCGGCTGGTACTGCCCCTCGCGGTGGGGACGGAGACGGCGAGCGCCATCATGCACGACACGGAGGTCTCCTCTTCGGCACGCTTGGACAACCTCAGTATCCTCCTGGTCGAGGATGCCGAGGACGTGCGGGAGGCGACGGAACTGGTCTTGAAGGGTCTCGGAGCCGCCGTCCGGAGCGCCCCCAACGGCCAGAAAGGCCTGGCTCTGGCGGCCAGCAGTTATTTCGACATCGTGCTGTGCGATTTGCGCATGCCCGACATGGACGGATTCGAGTTCATCCGGAAGCTTCACCGGAGCTCGCGTCTAGTCTACTTGCCCGTCGTGGCCCTGACCGCGCTCGCCAGCCAAGCAGACCATGAGCGGACCCGAGATGCAGGCTTCCTGGCTCACATCGACAAACCCTTCAACGCAGCTCGGATCGTGCAGGCCGTAACCGGCGCTCTGGCCGCGCAGACGCACTAAGTCTCTCCTCGCGGACGGATGCCGATGCAGGAGGCTCAGGGACACGGGGGGATCGCTGCATCCCGGCCGGCGCCGTAGGTGCCGATCCCACAGGAGTTGCGAGCCCGGGCGAGGTACCAGTAGGTGGTGCTCGCGGCAGGAGCGGCTCGCGAGTCGGGGAAGCTGTTTGGGCCGGAGGGCTGGAGACACGACGCGGCGGACAGACCCGTCGAGCCGGGAGGACTCGTGAACGTGCCCCCCACCAGATCATAAATGGTCTCGGATCCCGCGGGCGTGCTCTGGGAGGTCCACGTGACGGTCGTCGGGTTTCCAGTGAGAACGGCCAAGCCTGAGACCTCCGACGGAACCCCCCAAACTTGTGGATCCGTGTCGAGGCAATCGCCGCCCACGGAGACGAACCCCGGGAGTGGGATCGACTCGCAGGTGGTCTGCGCCGTCTGCGGGTCTCCGAAGTGATCCAGATCCCGATCAAGGTAGTAGATATAGTAAGTCCCGCATTGCCGGCAGTAACGCCCCCCCGTCCCGAGAGGACCCTGATTGAAGCCTCCCCAGACGAGCATTTCGGTGCCCGCCCAGACGGCCCTAGAATCGTATCGAGGGTACGGTAGGTTCGATCCCGTCCCGGTGGGCGTCCAAGTGTCGTTCGACGGATTGTAACGCCCGCCGGTGTTCAACGCATTGGGGCTGGAGTACCCTCCCCAGACAATCATCTCGCCGTTCCCCCATACCGCGGTGTGAGACAGTCGACCGGCCGGTACCCCAGTTCCCGTACCTGTAGGATTCCAAGTGTTCGAGGAGGGATTGTAGCGGCCCCCCGTGTTGCTCGCGGGCCCCGAGCTCCCCCAGACGATCACTTCGGAGCCGGTCCAGACCGCCGTGTGTCCATCGGGGCTGGAGGGAGCGCCGGACGTGCTGACGGCGGCCCATGAATCGGAGCCCGGATCGTACCGCCCGCCGGTCGTCTCCGGCGTTCCGCTTCCGCTCCCGCCCCAGACGAACATCCTGTTTCCGGTCCAGGTCGCGGTGTGGCCGGAACGGGCGCTAGGAAGGTTTGCCCCGACGCCGGTCGGAACCCATCCGTCCGAGGCGGGACTGTAGCGGCCTCCGGAATTCACGGGCGATGGAGAAGAATTGGTCCCTCCCCAGACGATCATCTCCGTCCCGGTCCAGATGGCGGAGTGGCCGACGCGAGCCACGGGAAGGTTCGTCCCGGCTCCCGTGGGGAACCACGAGTCGCTGGTCGGGTTGTAGCGCCCTCCCGAGCTCAGTCTCGTTCCGAAGGTGTCCATGCCGCCCCAGACGATCATCTCGGTGCCAGTCCACACCTCAGTCTGAAAGGTCCGGCCTTCCGGGACGGCGCCTGGCGCGCTGTTCGTGGCGCTCCACGCGTCGGTCGCCGGCACGTAGCGCCCGCCGGTGCTGACGTAGTTGCCACCGGTAGCTGCTCCTCCCCACACGATCATCTCGGACCCTGTCCAGATTGCGGAATGATTGAACCGAGGCGTGGGAGAAGGAGCCCGGCTCGTCGGAACCCAGCTGTCGCTGGCCGGGTCGTACCGGCCGCCTGAATCGAATACGGTGGTGCCGCTGCCGCCCCAGACGATCATCTCGGTGCCGGTCCAGACCCCGGTGTGCTTATCCCGCGAGGCGGGCGCGCCCGTCAGGTTCGTCGTGACGTAGGTGTCGCTGGAAGGGTCGTACCGGAATCCGAGATTCGTGGGGCCTGGGTTGGGAGGGGAGCTCGAATAGCCGCCCCAGACGATCATCCTGGAACCGGTCCAGACGGCGGCGTGGCTCACGTCAGAATACAGGGGTGTGTTCAGGGTGCTCCAGGTGTCGGAGCCCGGGTTATAGCGGGCGCCGCCGATCGGGTCCCCCGCTTGGGCGGTTCCCCCGAAAATGATCATCTGGGTCCCCGTCCACACAGCCGTGTGATTGAATCGTGCCGAGGGCAGGTTGACCCCCGTGCTCGTGGTGCTCCAGGTGTTGGTGCTCGGGACGTAACGACCGCCCGTGTTGAGCTCGGTGATGTCGATCCCTCCCCAAACGATCATCTCGGAGCCCGTCCAGACAGCCGAATGGGAACGCCTCCGTCCGGGCGGTCCCGTACCGGCGAAAATGCCGATCCAAGTGTCGCTCGAGGGATCGTACCTCCCCCCATCATTCAGCCTGGCCCCACCATATCCTCCCCAGACGATCATCTCGGAGCCGGTCCAGACGGCGGTGTGGTCCATTCGGACGGTCGGGGCGATGCCCGCTGTGCTATTCGTGGCGGTCCAGGTGTCGGTCGACGGATCGTATCTTCCCCCGGTGTTCAGGAAGCTCGCGCCGGGGCCGGCGCCTCCCCAGACAATCATCCGCGTGCCCGTCCAGATCGCCGTGTGATCTATGCGCGCCGTGGGCGCATTGAGGGGATTCATCGGCGTCCAAGTGTCGGTCGCAGGGTTGTAACGGAGGCCGGAGTTCAGCAGCGCTGAATTGACGTCTTCCCCCCCCCATATCAGCATCTCACTGCCGGTCCAAACCGCAGCGTGCAGGAATCGGGCATTCGGCCCAAAGGCGATCGGCGTCCAGGTATCGTCCGCACAGGTCGGGGAATCCACCGCCACGGTTTGAACGTCTTCTTCCTCGGGCGAGAGATCCGCATCGAGACTGCGACGCTCCTGGCTCCACCAGGTTTCGAAGGGCGTCTTCCTCCAGCTGAGAGCCCCCACCCGCATCGAATCGGCGTCCTGCGCGATCACCGCCTTCGCAAAAAAGGAGTTCTCGTCCTCTTGAAGAGGGCCGAATCGTCCCTGCGGCAGTTCGGCGAGATTGGCTGGCCGCTGCTGAGCGGCCGGTGCCGGATCGAGGCCCATCTCGAGCCACGTGCTCTGGACCTGGGTCTCGTATTCCTCGGGATCCAACGAGATCTCCTTGCCTTTGGCGGTGAAGTCTCCAGGATCCCGGCCCGTGGGGCGCGACCGCCAGGTGACCTCATGATACCCGGCGCCGTCCGGCGGCTCCGCGCTCAGAGCACGATGCCGGGCCAGAGCCTGCTGGGCTTCTGCGCGCAGGGGACCATGCACGCGGTCATCGAAGGAGTACCAGTTCCTGAACAGCCGGTCCGCCAGGATCGGACGCGCGAGACATTCGGCGATGAGGAACGGGTCATTGCGCAGGGCCGCGAAAACTTCGCGCAGCACTTCCGGCTGCCGGCTGTTCTTGGCCATCCGCCCCATCTCGGAGTGCAGCTGCGTGGCGATCAGCGGGCGGCCCCAGAGCTTCTCGAGGGCGTTCGATTTCTTCAGGTATTCGGTGACTCTCTCACGAATCACCGAGTCGGGCAGGACCTCTTCGAGAGCCGGCTTCGGGCCCGGGTTCTCCTTGGGCCAGATCCGGTGGCGCCAAAAGACTTCCTCGATCGCCTTCTGGGCGGCAACCCGCGCATCGAAGGAAAGGACGCGACGGCTCGCTTCTTCTTTCGGTGGATTGAGAGACGCTGCGCCGCTGCCCTCGAGGGCCGGGAGCGTAAGCAAGAGCGCCGTCAGCCAACCGATGAGCCAGCGGATGAGAGGGAAGAGAAGGGAGTGCCTCTCGAGCTGCATTAGAACCTCCACTGACAGCCGGACGCCCGGGGCCGGGTTCCTCTTTGCATGGGGGGATTGAGCTGGTCCGAACCTACTCCTCGGCGACCGATCCTGTCAAGAGTTGGAAGCTGGAACGCCTGCTGCTTACCGTGCTCCAAGCGCCCGGCACTCAGGCGCGGATTGATCTGCACCGCACCGAACGCCCAGGAGAGTCGCCGGAGATCGCGGATCGCCGCGACGGCGCGCGGTGATTCCGTTGACAGTATTCGCGGCGCTGCGGTAGAGTTCGCCGGACCTATCCGTCTCATTCCACGCGTCTCGGAGGGACCCGACTCCATGGCGAAGCCAGAGAGCTCTCAGCCAGCCAGCGGCCGCCGATACCAGCCGTTCGTTCCCACGTCGATGGAGATGCCCGAGTTCACGCTGAGGGCGGTGCTCCTCGGGATCGCTATGACGCTCATCCTGGGGGCCGCCAACGCCTATCTTGGGCTGCGCGCCGGGATCACGATCGCCGCGACTTACCCCGCGGCGGTCATGAGCATGGCGATCCTCGGGCGGCTCGGGCGCGGGTCGATCCTGGAGGAGAACATCGCGCGGACCGCGGGGTCGATCGGCGAGTCGGTGGCGGCGGGGGCGATCTTCACGCTGCCGGCCTTCGTCCTCGCCGGCGTCTGGCCCTCCTTCAGCGCCAAGGACGCTTACTGGAAGTCGACCGCCCTCATGCTGGTCGGAGGAATCCTCGGCGTCCTGTTCGTGTCGCTGGTGCGCCGCGTGATGGTGGAGGATCCGGACCTGCCGTTCCCGGAGTCGGTCGCCGCCGGCGAGATCCATAAGGCCGGGCAGCGTGGCGGGCAGGCCGCGAAGTACCTCTTCTACAACATGGGATTCGGCGCTTTGATCTTCTTCCTCGGCGCCGTTCGGCTGTTCGCGGCGGGGAAGGAGGTCTTCCTGAAGATCGGCAGGCTCGGGACGAGCACGCTGCGGCTCGGCCCCGCCGCCTCCAAGGACGTCCTGGCCACCGGGGGGGTGACCAAGTTTTCGGCGCCGAGCATCAGCCCCGCTTACGTCGGCGTCGGCTACATCATCGGACCGACTCTGGCGGCGCTCAACTTCTCGGGCGGCGTCCTCGCCTGGGGACTCCTGATTCCGCTGCTGCTCTACTTCCTCGGACCCCAGATCCAGACTTTCCTGCCGCCCGGGGCGGAGATGGAGGCCTGGGACGGACCGGCGACGGCCGTCTGGCGCTACATCGTCCGGCCGATCGCGGTGGGCGGGATGCTGGTCGGGGCGGCCAACACGATGTATCGAATGCGCAAGAACCTGTTCGGCGGACTGGCCCGCGCCTTCGGGGAGCTGCGCGGCGGGGCGCAGGAGCCCGCCGCGGTGGCCCGGACGGAGCGTTACATGAGCTCGAAGACGGTCTTCTCGCTCATCGGGGTGACCTTCATCCTGATGGTGGGACTGTACATCTATCTCTCGGGATTGGTCGGAGGGGGGATCGTCGCCGCCATCGTGATGATCGTCGCCGCCTTCTTCTTCGCCACCGTCTCGGGGTACCTGGTGGGGATGATCGGCTCGACCAACAACCCGATCTCCGGCCTCACGCTCTCGACGCTGATCATCGCCGCCCTGCTGATGACGTCGATGGGCGTCGCCGGCGCGAGCGGCGTGGTCGCCGTGCTCGGCGTGGCGGCCGTGGTCTGCGTCTCTTCCGCGGTGGCGGGCGAGCTGCTCCAGGACTTCAAGGTCGGCTACATCCTCGGCGGGACGCCGCGCACGATCCAGATCGTCGAGCTGATCGCGGTGGCGTGCGCCAGCCTGGTGATGTTCTTCCCGGTGATGATCCTGCATTACGGCAACATCAGCGCCGGCGGGATAGGGTTCGGCGATCCGGCGCTGCCCGCCCCCCAGGCGGGGCTGATGGCGTCGCTGGCGCAGGGGATCGTCCAGGGACAAATGGCCTGGCCGCTGGTGGTCGTCGGCATCCTGATGGGAATCGTGATGATCATGCTCCAGGTTCGCAGCCCGATGCTGGTGGCGGTGGGGATGTACCTGCCGCTGGACACGACCTTCGCGATCTTCGTGGGCGGCGTGATCCGGTGGATCACTGACAGCCTGGCGACAAGGCGGGGCTACAATTCCGCCCAGCGAATCCGGGTGGAGAACGTCGGCATCCTGATCGCTTCCGGCCTGATCGCCGGCGAGGCGCTCGTCGGGTTGGTGACCGCGGGATACGCCTTCTTCATGAAAAAGCCGCTCCCCGGCTTCTTCGAGAATCCTTCCTACCTCGTGGGGCTGGGCGTCCTCGCGGTGATGGGCTGGACGATGATCGGGATTCCGCTGCGCAACGCCGGGAGCCCCGACGAGCCGGCGCCTCCGGCCGCGATGATGTAGATAGTAAGAAGGAAAGCGCTAGACTGCTCACGATTCCGAGTGTCACGTCCCGGAAGTGACCTTAACCTCGCGGGCGGCGGCCGAATTCGGGGCAGTTTGGACCCGGCGGCTGAAACCCGCCGCGGGTCCACCTGCCTGGGATAGCGGGAATCCGGAGGCGCGAGACGGGACGAACGATCGTGACGGTTTGAGCCATGCCACCCTCCCGACTCCTCAATGCCTTCCGGCGATGGGGTTACCTGCAGGCCGATCTCGACCCGCTGGGGCGCCTGCCGCCGTTCGTCCATGCCGATCTGCGAGCCGCGTCCGGTCCCGAGGCGGCGCGGCTCAGGTCGATCTATTGCGGGGCGATCGGGGCGGAGTTCATGCACCTTCCCGAGGCGGAGCGCTGCCGCTGGATCGCCGGCCGGATGGAGTCGGAGGTCCCCGCGCCGGACCGCCGCCGCATCCTCCGTCGGCTGGCGGCGACGGAGCTCTTCGAGCGCTTCATGCACCAGCGCTTCGTGGGCACGAAGCGCTATTCGCTCGAGGGAGCCGCCGGCCTGGTTCCGCTGCTCGACGCCGTCCTGGAGGGGGCCGCGGCGCAGGGCGCCGGGATCGTCCTTCTCTCGATGAGCCACCGGGGGCGGCTGGCGGTGATGGTCCAGATCGTGGGGATCGCCGCCGCCCTGGTGTTCGCCGATTTCGAGGACGTCGATCCCCGCAGCGTGCTGGGCGGGGGCGACGTGCGCTACCACCTCGGGGCGACCGGCGAGTTCCGGGCGGCGTCGGGCGATTCTCTGCAGCTCCACCTGGTCTCGAATCCCAGCCACCTCGAGGCGGTCGGCCCGGTGATGATGGGCCGGGCACGGGCCCGCCAGGCGCGCCTCGGCGAGGAGGGGACCCGCCGCGTCCTGCCGGTGAGCCTGCACGGCGATGCCGCCTTGGCCGGCCAGGGAATCGCTTCGGAGACCCTCAACCTCTCCGAGCTTCCCGGTTTTTCGGTGGGAGGGACGATCCACGTCGTGATCGACAACCTGATCGGCTTCACGACCCCGCGCCCGCTGCTGCATACCGGCCGGTTCGCGTCGGACGCCGCGCGGCGGCTGGACGTGCCGATCTTCCACGTCAACGGCCAGGATCCGGAGGCGGCGGCGCGGGCCGGGGCGATGGCGCTGGAATACCGCGCCGCGTTCCACACCGACGTGGTCGTCGACCTGATCTGCTACCGGCGCTACGGTCACAGCGAAGTGGACGACCCGACCACGACCCAGCCGCAGCTCTACGAGAAGATCGCCACCCTGCCGATGCTCTGGCAGGCCTACGCCGATCGCCTCGAGGTCGCCCCGCCCGAGCGCGCCGGCCTCGAGGAAGAGATTCGCGCCGAGCTCGAGCGCGCGCTGCAGGAGGGGCGGGCGATGACCACGCGCTCGACCTTCCGCCAGCTGCCCGATTATTGGAGTCCGTTCGCCGGGGGGCGCTACGAGCGGGGCTTCGAGGTGGAGACGGCGGTAAGCGCCCAGCGCCTGGCGGAGATCGGCCGCAAGATCGCCTCGGCGCCCGACGGGTTCAGCGTCCATCCGAAGGTGCAGAAAGGGCTCCAGGAGAGGCTCGCGATGAGCCGCGGGAAGCGCCGGGTCGACTGGGGCATGGCCGAGGCTCTGGCCTTCGGCGCGCTCCTCGAGGAGGGGATCCCGGTGCGGCTCTCCGGACAGGACAGCCGCCGCGGAACTTTCAACCAGCGCCACGCCGTGCTGTTCGACACGCGCGACGGCACGGAACACGTTCCTCTGGCGCGGCTGCGTCCGGGCCAGGGACGGTTCGAGATCATCGACTCGCCGCTGTCGGAGGCCTCGGTGCTGGGATTCGAATACGGCTACAGCCGCGACACTCCCGAGGCGCTGGTCTGCTGGGAGGCGCAGTTCGGCGATTTCGCCAACGGCGCGCAGGTGATCCTCGATCAGTTCGTGGCGGCGGGGGAGGACAAGTGGGGCCTGCTCTCCGGGCTCGTTCTCCTGCTGCCGCACGGCTACGAGGGGCAGGGGGCCGAGCATTCCAGCGCGCGCCTGGAGCGCTTCCTGGCTCTCGCCGCGGAGGACAACCTTCAGGTCGTCCAGCCGACGACCGCGGCGCAGTACTTTCACGTCCTGCGGCGCCAATGCCTTCGCCGGTGGCGCAAGCCGCTGGTGGTCCTCACGCCGAAAAGCCTGCTGCGCGCCCCGGCCGCCGCCTCGGCGCTCGAGGAGCTCGCCGCCGGCGCGTTCCGGCCGGTGCTCGGCGACCCGGAGTCGGCCGGCGCCGAGCGCGTCCTGATCTGCACAGGGCGGATCGCCCACGACCTCCTTGCCGAGCGCGCGCGCCGCGCAGAGCGTGTGGCCCTGTTGCGACTGGAGCAGATTTACCCGTTCCCGCAGGCGGAACTCTTGGAGGAGCTGGCTCGCCGTCCCGAAGCCCGGCGGATCGTCTGGGTCCAGGAGGAGCCCGGAAACATGGGCGCCCTGCGCTTCATCCGCCCGTACCTCCAGCGCCTCGCCGGAGATCGCCCGGTCACGGTCGTTCATCGCGCCGAAAGCGCCAGCCCGGCGACCGGGTCGCTCAAGGCCCATACCCTGGAGCAGAAGGCGCTGCTCGATCTCGCGTTCGCGACCCAGCCTCCCCCGGAGCGGGCTCCGCGGTAAGGCAGGCCCCGTCGCGCCGCGAGTCGTCTTAGCAGCCCCGCAGCCTCGCCCGCCGGTCAGCGCAAGTCGAAGAGCAGGACCTCGGAGTCCTCCCGTCCCTCCAGGGTCAGGCGGGTCGCGTCGCTCGTCGATGCGCCGTCGCCTTGGTCGAGCGGGCTGCCGTTCAGCAGAACGCTGCCGCGCACCACCTGCAGCCAGGCGTGGCGTCCGGGCGCGAGGGGATGAGACAGTCTATCCCCGGCGGCGAACGAGCCGGCGTAGAGCGACGCGTCTTGGAAGATCCTCATGGATCCGTCCCGGCCGTCCGGAGTGGCCACGGGGGCCAGCCGGCCGCGCCGTGCGTTTTCGGGGAAGGCGCGCTGGTCGTACCGCGGCGTCAGCCCCCGGCGCTCGGGGACGATCCAGATCTGCAGGAAGTGCACCGGCGCGATCGTCGAGGCGTTGAACTCGCTGTGGGTGATGCCGGTCCCGGCGCTCATGACCTGGAACTCTCCCGCCCGGATCACCGAGCCGGTTCCGAGGCTGTCGCGATGGGAGAGGGCGCCCTCCAGAACGTAGGAGATGATCTCCATGTCGCGGTGGGGATGATTGCCGAATCCCTCACCCGGCAAGACCCGGTCTTCGTTGATCACCCGGAGATCCCGGAAGCCCAGGCGCTGCGGGTCGTGATACCCGCCGAAGGAAAAAGTGTGGAAGCTGTCGAGCCACCCGAGCCGGGTGCGCCCGCGGTCGGCCGATCGCAGCAGGTTCATCATCGTCGTCTCCCTTGGAAAGATGGCGTGCTTTCGATGCCGGAAAAGCAGGGGAGATTCGGCTACTTCGGGGAGGGCCCCGGCCCCTTCGGGCCCGGCGGCGGCGGAAGCGACGAAAGGTACTCGAGCGTGGACCGTACGCGCTCGTCCTGCGGCGCGATGCTCGCCCCTTGGCGAAGCTCCCGGAAGGCCGCGTCCCGCTCGCCAGCGTCGAAGAGGGCGAGGCCGAACAAGAGATAGGCGAGCGCCTCGCCGGGGTCGAGCGTCTTGGCCGCCAGGATATCGGCGGTGCCCTCGGCCCGGCGGCCGAGACGGAAGCGCGTCGCCCCGCGGGCGGCCAGCGATTGATAGTAGAAGCGCGAGACGGGGGTCGCCACCGCCTGATCGAAGTGCCTCTCGGCTTCGGCGTACCGACCCAGGTTGAGGAAGGCGAATCCGGCGCGGGAATGCTGCTCGGCGCCGGAGATTCCCAACGTCTCCGCCTGCTGCAGCGCCGCCAGCGCCGCCACGGCGTCCTTGGCTTCTCCCCGCTCGTCGGCCAGGAGCAGGAGGTTGTTGATCTGATTCGCGGCATCGAGCTTCCGGCGCAGCGCCACGGCGAGAGCCTGCATCTCGCCCGCCCTCCCTGCCTCGCCGGCCTGATCCAGCAACGAGGCGATCACCTCGAGCGTGGCCAGGGCGCCGCGCCGGCTGGCGGCCTTTCCCAGCTCGAACAGCGCGGCCCTCTCGTCGAGGTTCGGAAAGAAGAGGCGCTCGAGATCGGCGCTGGAGGTCTGGACCAGCGCCTTGTCGGGCTCGACGCCGCGCAACAACTCGAGCGGCGCGCGGTACTGGATCGGCGACGCGTCGTCGGTGTTCAGCGCCGCCCCGGGCAGCGGCGCGGGGATCGGCGCGGTATACAGGATCGCCAGATCGGAGATCTGGCTCACGCCGATGCGCGCGAAATCCTCCGCCACGCGGGGGCGATCGGGGAAGAGCTCCGCAGCCCCGGGCACCAGGGCCAGCGGACGATCCGACGCCAGCAGCACCATGTCCCCGCCAAGGTGGGAGGAGAACAAGTGGGTCTGGGGAAAAACCGAGGCCAGGGTGTCGAGAATGGAGCGCAGCGACGCGCTGGACAGCTCGTACGACTGGACCCATTGGCAGAAGACGCCTCCCGGCTTCAGGCGGCGGCGGACCAGCTGGTAGAACTCGCGGGTGAAAAGGTTGTTCACTCCGGCCATCCAGGGATTCGAGGGCTCGGAGACGATCACGTCGTAGGTCGCCGGGCGGTAGGCGAGGGCGGTGCGCGCGTCGTCGACGATCAGCCGGCTCCGCGGATCGGCGAGGGGATCGAAATTGACTTCCCGGAAGAAGCGGGAAGCCTCCACGACCTGGCGCTCGATCTCGACGTTGTCGAGCCGTCGGATGGGATGAGTCAGCACCGCGTGGGAGGTGACGCCCGAGCCGAATCCGATGACGCACGCGTCGGAGGGTTGCGCCGCGAAGAAGAAGGGGAGCTGCCCCAGCAGCACCTGGGTCAGCATGTCTTCGCCGGTGCTGCTGGCGTCGGTCTTCCCGTCCACTCGAAGCCAGGTGAGGCTCCATTCCCGGATTACCGTCACGGTGGAAGTCTTCCCCTCGCGATGAAAAACGACGCGGGCATCGGGAGCCTTCGAACCGGCGATCAGATCGGCCAGCGGGATCGACGGGCTCTTCTGTCGGAGAGTTCGCAGGATTTGCGTGACTCCGGAGGTCATCCGGTAGAGATCCCAGCGGGGAATCGCCAACGGGACGACGACGAGCAGCAGCGCCCCCGCCGAGCCCGTGGCGAGGCGGAACTTTCGTCCGCTGCACCCGGCCAGAGTCAGGAGGCCCAGCGCGGCGCTCGCCCCCGAGGCGAAGGCGAGCGTCGTCTCGCTGCCCAGCATCTCGACCAGGACGAAGCCCGCCGCCAGGGACCCGAGGATCGAACCGGCGGTGTTCCAGGCGTAGACGCGGCCGACGCCGGCGCCGGCACTCGGCTCGACCCGGGCCATGAGCCGGGCCGCGAACGGAAAAAGCGCCCCCAGGATCATCCCGGGAGTCAGGACGATGAAGCCGAAGAGCAGGAATTGCCAGAAGAAGAACCCCCCGGGGCGGGAGGCGTTGCGTGAAGCGGCGAAGAGCATGAGATCGGGCAGGGCCTTGAGCCCCCAGAGGGAGGCGAAGGAAGCGGCCGCCAACAGGATCTGCCCGACGGCGAATCCCCGGGCGGGATCGCTTCCGGCTGTCGTCCGCCCCGAGGAGAGGAGGAGGCTGCCAAGACCGATTCCCGCGAGGATCGCGGCCAGGATCAGGGTGAATGAATAGACGGAGGTCCCGGCGATCGGCGCCAGGACGCGCGTCCAGGTGATCTCGTAGACCATCGCCACGAACCCGGAGGCGGCGTAGAGGGGCAGCACCCAGGCGAATCGGCGATCGGCCGGCACGCTTGGCTTCCGGCTCGCGATGCCGCCCGGCGCCGGCTGATCGAGCAGCGAGTCGGAAAGCAGCCAGACCAGCGTCCCGACGCCCAGGCCGAGGCCCGCCCCGGCGAGCGTCGACTTGAACAGCCCCACCGCCGGAAGCAAAAGGAACCCGCCGGCCAGCGTTCCGAGGAAAGCCCCGAGCGTGTTGAGGCCATACAGCCTTCCACCGATCGAATCAGCCTCCTCTCCGGGCGACTCCTTGCCGCCCTGCCGCGACAAGGCGGCGGTCGCCAGCGGCAGGGTGCTGCCCATCCCGGCGCTCGCCGGAAGCAGCAGCAGGAAGACGAGCAGGAATCGGGCCCCCAGGAAGAAAGGTCCGGGCAGGGAGTAGAGGGGGGCGAGGAGGACAGGGACCAGCTTGAAGAGGAGCGGCGTCAGCGCCGCGTAGGCGCCCACGGCCATTTCCACCGTCCCATAGGCGCGCGGCAGATGCCGCAGGCGCGGCAGAGCCCGGGAGGCCGCGACGCTCCCGAGGCAGAGCCCGGTCATCATGGAAGCCACCACCGTCGCCACGGCCTGGTGGGAGTTGCCGAGGATCAGCGAGAGGTTCCTCGACCAGGCGATCTCCAGGATGAGCGCGGCGGCTCCCGAGAGAAGAAGGCACAGCTGCAGCAGGCGGCGGCCCGCGGGCTTCATGCTTCATCCTCGGGGGTGAAGAAACGGCGCATTCAGGGAGGCGTCGGGCAGGGGGAGGGATTGGGGATCGGATGGGCCGCGTCGGCATCCAGCGGCCCGTCGCCGCACCCTTCGCCACCGGACACGTAATAGAAGGCGGATCCGAGCGGCGGTGCCGCCGGATCGGAGGCGGTGAGATCGCCGTTGTGCTGCGCGTCGCCGCTCTCGAAGCAGACGTGATCGTAAACGCTGCCCGGGAGGCGCGTGCCGAGCGGCGCGGGAATCGTCCCTCGATAGGTATTGTGCAGCCTGGCGTTGGGCGCCGCGGTCCAGGTGAACGACGAGGCGCCGGTGAAGAGCAGTCCCGAGACGAGTCCCGGCGGGGGATTGGCCGCGCTCAGCGGGGCGCAGTCGGCCGCGTCGTGGATCCCGTCCAGGTCGTGATCCACGGCGATCGCGGGGGCGAATCGGATCCCCTGCTGGTTGAGACGCCCGAAGCTCGAGGCGATCGTTCCGGCACCCGTGGCCTTGTTGACGGTCACGAGCGACCCATCGGACGCAAGGTTCTCTCGCAGCGTCACGCCCCACAACGTCCCGTCGGGCGCGAAGTCCATCCCCGCAAGCTGGTAGGCGCCGATCGTGCCGACGAGAGTCCTAGCCGCGGTCGCCAGATTGACCGTATAGAGATTGCCGTTGCCGCTCGCAAGAGGTCTTCCCGCCACGTAGAGGACCCCGGCGGAATCGAAAGCCATCGCGCGCGCGTTGCTCAAGCCGAGAGAGCCGATCACCGAGAGCGTGGCTCCGGTCGTCGGGTTGAGCGTGACCAGCCGGCTGACTCCGACGTCGTCGACCGCGATGCCGTAGAGGGTCCCGGAGGAGGGATGGAAGTCGATGGCGTTCATGGCCAGCCAGCCGGTGTCGCCGATCACGGATCCCCGCTGGGGCAGACCCTGGGCCGCCAGGTCGACCAGGAAGCCGTCGTAGCCGATGCTGATGGCCTCATTGAAGCCGGTGGACCCGAAGAGCTTGCCGCTCGCGTCGAAGGCGAGGTCGCCCAGCTCGTGGAACCCGGGATCGCCAATGTGCATCGGGATGCCGGTCACGATGCTCTCGAGCAGGAGCCGGGAGCGCTCGTCGGCGATCCAGACTATCTTGTCCAGCTCGATCTGGCAGGAGGCTGAGCAGCCGTCGCCCGCCGCGACGTTGCCATCGTCGCATTCCTCCTTGTTGGTGCGCTGGATGATCCCGTCGCCGCAGATCTCCAGGCGGCAGACCTGGGAACAGCCGTCGCCGCTGGCGACGCTGGCGTCGTCGCACTCCTCGTCCCCCTCCACGGTTCCGTTGCCGCACAGCGTCACGGCGCAGGCGCCCGAGCAGGAGTCGCCGTCCAGGACGTTGCCGTCGTCGCACTCCTCGAAGGGGTCGGGGACGGCGTTGCCGCAGGTGCCGGTCGGGATGTGCGCCGCGAACACGTCGATGTCATTGTTCCGGCCGTCCGCCCAGGCCGGATAGAATTCCGTTCCTTCGCTCGCGCAACCGATGTAGTCGCCGAAGTTGGGGGTCAGCGTCAGGACGACGAACCAGGAGGTCGGGCGGGTCGTCACCCGGAAGTTCGGAGAGAATGAGGCGCCGCCGTCGGCGGAGCGCGCCGCGTAGAGATCCACCGTATGCATCCCCCGCCAGTTCCGGTAATCGTACCAGGCGACCTCCACGGTGCCGGCGGCGTTCACCGAGAGCCAGGGCATCACCTGGTCGTTGCCGGCGGGGTCGTCGTTCACCTTGACCGGCGCCGACCAGCTCGCTCCCTGGTTCGTGGAGCTGGCGACGAAGACGTCGCGCGCCGTGCCGCCGCCGGCCTCCCGCTCCACCCAGACGGCGTAGAGGGCACCGCGGCGCGGGCCGGTCGATCGATCCACGTCGATCGTGCCGATTTCCAGGGTGTCCTCGCGGTTGTATCCCACGCTGGCCGGGAAGAAAGAGGGGACCATCGTGCGGATGACGACTTTCGGATCGAAGGAGAGGCCCAGATTGAACGAGCGGCGGAGTTCGAGCTTCGTATTGGCGGCGGCGATGTCGTCGATGCCCCGCTCCCACATCACGTAGACTTCGCTGTTGGGGCCGGTCGTGACGTAGGCGATCTGGATCGACTCGGTCGTGCTACTTTCCAGGACTAACGGAGGCGACCAGGTATTCCCGCCGTCCGTCGACTTGAGGAACTCGATGCGAATTTCGGTCGTGTCGCCCACGTTGCCATTGACGAATCGCGTATAGCTCATGTAGAGCGTGTTGGTCAGCCGGTCGCAGGTCAGCCATTCCTTGTCCAGGAAATCGGCGGTGGAGGAGAGCACCAGCTTCGGGTTCGTCCAGGTAAGGCTGGCTCCCGCGAAGGTTCCGACGTTGACGGCGAGCTGCGAGGACCCATTACCTGGGAGGAGGATGCTGGAGTAATAGAACTTGCCGTCCCCGCAGGCGGTCACCGAAGGATCTCCGAGAAGCGTGTTCGTTCCCCCGCCCGTGGGAAGCCCCCCGGTATCGGTGAAGGTCAGGCCACCGTTCGTGGAAAACGACACGCCGCTGCGACGGTTGCCGTTCACCTGGTTGTATCCCACCACGACGTTGTCTCCGAACACCGCGATGCTAGTCTCGCTCTGCGTGCCGCTGACGCCGCCGCTCACCTGGATCTCCGGCGAGAGGCTCCGGGGTCCGCCGCCGCCGCGGCGCGGCTGCCGCGGCTCGGTCGGCTTGCCCTCGCCGAGCCGCAGGCGTGTCGAGCGCGCCCGGACGCGCAGCCGGTCGAGCTGCTCCGCCGCCTCGTCCCGCCCGGAGGGGCGGGCTGCGGCGGCCGGCGGGAAGAGAGGGGCCAGGAGAAGCGCCATCAGAGGCAACAAGGCGCGGCGCGCCGGCCGGGCCGGCAGGCTGAAGACTGGCAAGGATCGCTCCCTCTCGCAGGCGTGGCGAGCCGCGGAAGAGCGGCGCCACTCCGCGCGGTGCGGCCGCTGAAATGTACGAGGGCCGGGCGATCCAGTCAAGACGGCGTCGCGGCCGGCCGGCCTTTCCGGCGGCGCTCGCGGAAGAAGGATTGGAGGACGGCGGCGCAGGATTCGGGCAGGACGGGGCCGTCGATCGACAGCCGGTGATTCAGCCCCCGGCGCAGCGCCGGGTGGCTCAACAATCCGGCGGCCCCCACCCGGGGGTCCGAAGCTCCGAAGACGCACCGCCCGATCCTCGCCTGGACCATCGCCCCCAGGCACATGATGCACGGCTCGAGCGTGACGTAGAGGATCGAGCCGGCGAGGCGGTGATTTCCCAGGCGTTTGGCGGCCTGGCGCAAGACGAGCACCTCGGCGTGGGCGGTGGGGTCTCGGCGCGTCACCGTGGCGTTCCCGGCACGGGCCAGGACTTGGTCTTTGACCACGAGCAGAGCGCCGATCGGAACCTCTCCCTTCCGCGCCGCGCGGCGGGCGAGGCGCAGAGCTTCGTGGATATAATTTTCGTCCAGTTCGGAATTTTTGACCAGATTCATTTTCCCGCGCCGCCTGACCGGCTTTTAATCCCTTGACAGGTCCTCAAAGCATCGTATATGGAAGTCGGCCGGTGACTTGGCCTCGGCAGCGCCCCGGTCGGTGCTGAACGTGAAACCGGAGCCAGGCTTCCCGCTCCCGCCCTCGGGGGCCGTGAGGAATTGTGTCCTCCAGAGCCCTGCGGTTCATCATGTTGCTGGCAGCCTGCGGGGCCTCCTGCGGCGAGACAGCTTTCGCCAACTGGATCGCTTCGGGCACTTTCAAATACCAGGACCGGGAGTTCAACGCCGCCGGCTTCACCGGAGTCGAGCCGAGCCGTCCGATCCGCTTGGCGACGGTCGAGGTCCGGGACGCCAACAAGAGTGGCGGGCAGGCGATTCTGGCGACCACCTCCACCGACATCGGCGGCAATTTCGCGGTCACCGTCGTCGATTCGAGCATCCGGACGATCGCCTTCCGGGTCCTCACCGACTCGTCGGCGGTGTCGGGGCTCTTCCTCGACGTGACCAACGTCAACGGGCAGCAGAACAATTACGCTGTCACGAGCCCCAACTTTCCCAACCACGGCCCGACGACGAACCTGAGCATGGGCACGGTGACCGGCGTGATCGGCGCCGGAGGGGAGCCCTTCAATATCTATGACGTCGCCCTCAACAGCCTGATGTTCCTCAGGGATCTCAACGGCAGCTACCCCGACGCCGCCAACGCCCTTCTCCTGGAGTGGGAGCCGGTCAGCGGGGTCACCGCGACCAACTTTTTGAGCACCGGCATCATCCAGGTGGGCGATCCTTCCGCTTACAACGACACGGTGATCCAGCACGAGTCGGGGCATTATGCACGGAAAGTCTACTCCGCGACCGACAGCCCGGGCGGCATCCATCATCTCACCAACTGCAACCAGGATCTCCGGCTGGCGTGGGAGGAGGGCTGGGCCACCTTCTTCGGCCAGGCGGTGCGGCTTCACTTCGGCCTTCCCAATCCGCAGCTCTACGTCAAGATGACGGGGCAGGCGGGACCCGGCCATCTCGACTTCTATTTCGACGTCGAGGCGGAGGCGCCCTACGCCTGCGACGGCTCCGCCAGCGAGGTGGTCGTCTACGCCGCCCTCTGGGATCTCATCGATTCCGCCGCCACGCCCGACGCCTCGCCCGGGGAGGAAGACCCCAGCGACGGGATGGCGGCGCCCGAGTCGTGCGTCTGGGACGTCATGAAGAACTACATCCGCACGGCCACCAACCGCACGCTGGAGGACTTCTGGGACGGCTGGTTCACCTTGAACGAGGGATATTCCAGCCAGATCCGGGACGTCTTCGCGAACCAGGTGGTCCAGCTCTACGAGGACGCGGACGAGCCGAACGAGACGCCCGCCCTGGCGAAAGACTTTCCGACGACGGGACTCCTGGTGCGCAAGACCTACTTCAAGAACGTCGGGAACGGGGCCGGCACGACCGACGCCGATTATTACGCCTTTTCGGGGCGCGCCGGAACGACTTATACGATCGAGACCCAGAACCTGATCGGCGACGCCAACACCTCACTCATTCTCTACCGCTCCGACGGCGTGACGCAGATCGCCGCGAACGACGATCGAGCCCCGGGGATCAAGTCCTCGCTCATCAGCTTCGTCGCCCCGCAGGATGGGACCTACTACGTCAAGTCGTTCCACAGCACCGGCTACGGCATCTACGGCACCTACGATCTGGCGATCTACGCGAACATCTACACGGTCGGCGGCGGCATCCTTCCCACCGTCACCCCCCTCCCGAAGCCGATCGCCACGCGCGAGCTCCACTAGTGTCGCGTCTCAAAAATCATGTTACATTCGGCCCCCGATCCATCCCGGCTCGCCGCGTTGCGCCTCGCTTGCGTACCGCCTTGGGTACGCGACGCTCTGCGCGCCTTGCGATCCGGGCGCCACGGCGACCTCGGTGTTAACATGATTTCCGAAACGCAACACTAGTCCATTTTTCCGAGATTCCCATCATTCGGCGAGTTGACCAGCGGCGGGCTCTCGATCGAGCGCGGTCTGTTGCTCTCAAGATCGCAGGCTGGCCACGCCTTGCCATCCGGCGCCACGCGCGGGCCTCGACGGCGCCCGAGTCGCGCGCGCGACTGCCAGATCGCCGGGGGGAGGGCGGAGGGGAGACGCAAGCGCGCGCTCTCGGTCTTGGGGAAGAGCCATGAAGATGGTGCGCCCAGCAAGATTTGAACTTGCGACCTTCGGATTCGTAGTCCGACGCTCTATCCAATTGAGCTATGGGCGCACATGGGGGCGTGACAGGGGCATCAGTCTACCACAGCCTCCCCGGCGCCGCGCCGGCCGCCGGAGATTGTGTCTCCTTGGGCTGCCGCCCGCTTCGCGGCCCAACCTTATATAATCTTCGGCCCGAGGAGGCCGGTTGAAGTCCCTGCGGTTCGACAACGTCACCAAGTCGTTCGGCGGCGGCGGACGGCGCGTGGAAGCCCTCTCCGGACTGTCGCTCGAGGTGGCGGCGTGCGGTTTCGTCTGCATCGTGGGGCCGAGCGGTTGCGGGAAGACGACGCTTCTCAGCCTCGCCGCGGGGCTCGAGCGGCCCGACTCGGGCAGCGTGACGGTCGACGGCAAGATGGTCGAGGGGCCGGCGCCCGATCGGGTGCTCGTCTTCCAGGAGCCGGCCCTGTTTCCCTGGCTGAGCGTCCGCCGGAACGTGGAGTTCGGGCTCTGGGCCCAGGGAGCGCCCGCCGGCCGGCGCCACCGGACGTCGCACCGCTTCCTCAAGCTGATGCATCTCACCCGCTTCGCGCAGGCGCGGGTCCACGAGCTCTCGGGCGGCATGAAGCAGCGGGCCGCTCTGGCGCGCAGCCTGGCCGCCGATCCCGACATCCTGCTGATGGACGAGCCGTTCGCGTCGCTCGACAGCCAGACGCGCGACCTGCTCATCGTCGAGCTGCAGGAGATCTGGATGAGGACCCAGAAGACGGTCCTGTTCGTGACCCATAACCTGAGGGAAGCGGCCTGCCTCGGGGATCGCGTCGTGGTCCTTTCGGCGCGACCGGGCCGGACGATCCGCGTCCTGGAGATCGACCTGCCGCGGCCGCGGCAGATCGAGAGCCCCGGGCTGATGGAGGCGATCCGGCCCGCCGTGCAGGATCTCCGGGCGGAAGTGGCGAAAGTGGCGGAGGAGGAGGCACGCCGTGCGCCGGCTGATTAGGCTGATCCTCTTCCTCGTTCTGCTGGTGGGGGCCTGGCAGCTGATCTGCCATTTCGAGGTATGGCCCCCCTATCTTCTTCCCAAGCCGTCGGAGGTGGCCGGGTCGCTCCTCGATGGAATGCGCGATCGGAGCATCCCGATCGCCGTCCGCTCGAGCCTGGTGCGCCTCGGGATCGGATTCGGACTTTCCATCCTGGTCGGCGGTCCTTTGGGAATTCTCCTCGCCTTGTCGCGCCTCCTCCGCGATACTCTGGGGACGCTGGTGCTGGGGTTCCAGAGCCTGCCCAGCATCTGCTGGTTCCCCCTGGCGCTTCTCTGGTTCGGACTGTCGGAGAAGTCGGTCGTCTTCGTCGCCTTCATGGGGAGCGTGCTGTCGATCGCCGTCACCGTCGAAGCGGGGATCCGCACGATCCCGCCGCAGTACCTGAGGGTGGCGAGGAACCTCGGCGCGAAAGGGCCGCGGCTCCTGGCGGGGGTCATCCTGCCCGCGGCGCTGCCCTCCTTCGTGGCCGGCACGAAGCTGGGATGGTCGTTCGCCTGGAGGTCGCTCCTGGCGGGTGAGCTGCTGTTCGCCGGGCCGGGGCTCGGCTTCCTGCTCACCATGGGACGCGAGTTGAACGACATGGCCAGGGTCATCGGAATCATGCTGGTCGTCATGGTGATCGGCGTCGCGGTGGACCGGCTGGTGTTCGCTCCGCTGGAGCGGAAGCTGATGCGGGCGTGGGGGCTCGGCCGCGCCTGAGCTGGGCGGGGATGGCGGATGCACGTCACGGACGCGGAGATTCGCCGCATCGAAGGCCTCTATGGGAAGCCCGAGGAAGAGAACCTCGCTTTCGAGATGGGCCCGCGGGAGTGGGAAATCCTGCGGCGCAGCCAGTCCCACGGCCGGGTCCACGACGTCACCCTGTTCGTCATCCGGGACGGTCAGCTCGCGACGATCGCCAAGCATCCCTACCCTCCCGGGATCTTCCGCGCCCCCAGCGGAGGAGTCCTGCCCGGGGAGTCGATGGAGGAGGGCATCGCCCGGGAGATGATGGAGGAGACCGGTCTCGAGGTCCGGCTCACGCGTTACGTCCTGCGGGTGAGGGTCGAGTTCCAGCATCGGGGAGCCAAGACCAACTGGATGACGCACGTCTTCGCCGCCGACTTCGTGTCGGGGGAGATCGCCCCGCTCGACCTCGAGGAGATTCGTGAAGCGCGCTGGTCGCCGCTCTCGGAGCTCGCCGGAACGGTTCGCCAGGCGCTGCTGGCCTCCGGCTCGGCAGGGCTGCGCTACCGGGCCTGGCTGCACGATCGGGTGATGGCCATTCTGGAAAAGGGGTCCTGACGCTCCGGCGCCACGCCGCGGAGAGGAGAAGCGCGATGGATCTGGGTCTGCGAGGCAAGGTGGCGGTGGTCTGCGGCGCGAGCGCCGGGATGGGTAAGGCGACCGCGCTGAGCCTCGCGCGCGAAGGGGTCCGCCTGGCGCTGTGCGCGCGCCACGCGCCGGCGCTGGAGAAGGCGGCCGAGGAAATCCGCTCCACGACCGGGGCCGAGGTGCTCGTCCATCCGGCCGACGTCACCGACGAGGAGGCGATCGGAAGATTCCTGGAGGCGGCCTCCGCCAAGCTGGGCGAGGCCGACATTCTCGTCAACAACGCCGGGGGGCCGCCCGCCGGAAGCTTCGAGGACACGCCTGCCGAGGCCTGGGACCGGGCCCACCGGCTGACCCTCCAGTCGGCCGTCTCCTTCTGCCGCCGCCTCGCGCCCGGGATGAAGAAGCGGCGCTGGGGGCGCATCGTCTCGATCACCTCCCTGACGGTGAAGCAGCCGGCGGAAAGCCTGATCCTCTCGAACGTCTACCGATCGGCCCTGACCGCGGTCTCGAAGACGCTGGCCGCCGACCTGGCCCCCTTCGGCGTCACGGTGAACTGCGTCTGCCCCGGCTACACCGACACGGAGCGGCTGGGCGAGCTGGCCGCGGCGCTGGCGGAGACGAGGAAGATCTCCGAGGCCGAGGTCCGCCGGGAGTGGGAGAAGAGCATTCCCGCCGGCCGGCTGGGACGCAGCGAGGAGGTCGCCGATCTCATCACGTTCCTGGCCTCGGACCGGGCCGGGTACCTCACCGGCGCCTCGATTCTCGTAGACGGCGGCCTCGTCCGGGCGATGGTATAATCGCCCTCCCGAAACCCCTTATTCATTCGACAGGAGATCGGCGATGGCCAAGGCCAAGCCCGGGACCTTGAAGGAGAGGATCGATCGGACGCGGAAGAAGCTGGCCGAAGGCAAGGACAAGCTGGACAAGGCGCGGCTCCGCGCCATGACCAAGAGACTCAAGCGGGCCCAGCGCGCCCGTCGCAAGCTCCTGGCGGCCGAGGCGCGGGCGAAAGCGAAGGCGGGACAAGGCAAGGAAGAGAAGAAGGAGGAGTCGGCGCCCGCTCCGGCGTGAGGCTTCTCAGAGAGGCAGAGGCGTCGCCGCGGCATCGGTCCGCGGCCCGGGCCTCGGCGCCGACCGCAGGGTCTTCTCGTAGAAGCGGACGGCCGATTCCAGCGGCACGGCGACCCGGTATCGGTCCTCCCCGACCGACTCGACCAATCCCTGGTCCAGGAACTTCTGCAAAGCGTACCTTACGTTCCCCCGCCCCGATTCGAGGCGCAGCCGATCCTCGCTGAAGCTCCGCGTCCCTTTCAGGAATCGCAACATCCCCCGCAAGCCGTAGGCGTCCTTGCCGGCCATCGCCCCCGCCAGATCGTAGAGCCCGCCCACCAGATCGGCGAGGCTGATGCGATAGCTCAGATCGTCGTTGTAGAGGATCTCGCACTTGCCGTCCGACCAGCGGCGCGAGCGGATCGTCACGCCCCGGCCCACCGCGTCCTCGTAAAGGTCGCGGAACAGCGGAATCATCCGCGCGTTGGCGTAGTACTTTCCTTGCAACGGATAGATCAGCAGGCGCCGCACGAGCTCGCGGGAGGCGTGGTGCCAAGGTTGTCCGAGTTCGCGGGTCAGCTCGAAATAGCTGTAAGGGCGGCGATCCAGGAGCCGCAGGACGCCGCCGAAGCGGTACGCGTCCCGCGTCCGGGTGGTCAGCGACGCGAGCTGGTAGGCGATGAACCCCAGGGGACGCTTGGTGATCTTGCGCCCGTGGACGCAATAGAGGGCCCACCCTCGCTTGCCGTCGATCCACACCTTGTTGACCTGCGAAGGGTGCATGAAGAGGCGGGAGGAGAGCAGCGTCGTGTCGCCGTACTTGCGGGCGAGGGAGTGGATCCTCAAGCGCGCTGCGGCGGGATCCCGCGCGACGCCGAGCAGAATCTCCGCCCGCTCCGCGGGCGTGGCCCGCCTCGACAAATGCCTCCAGGCGGCGGTAAGCGCCACGGGGAGCTGCGCCTCCGGAAGAAGGGCCGCCTCGTGGAGGAGATTGAAGATCCGCCGGTAGGGAGGCTCGGGGCGGAGCAGCAGCTTGCCGATTCGACGATGCAGCGCCACGCTGCGGGCCAGGACGAAGTAGCGATCGTCCCCCCAGAGACGCTGGTAGACCTTGCGGATCATGATCGAGCGCTCCATGAAGGCCGGGAGCCTCCAACGTAACCCAAGGCCGGGACGGCGTCAATGGGCTGGAAACCGGTCCGGGGCGGCGAAACCGGGCGAATTCTTGACACCCCCCACCCCCAAACCTATATTCCCCCCGGTTCTCGAAGTGTGGCCGCAGGTTACGTGGAGGAACAGGGTGATCGTGACCCGCCCTCGAGGGCGCGCATGAAGGCGGAGAAGAACCCCTGCCGCCTTCTTGCTTCCGAGATCCTCCGGCTGGTGCCCTGCGATCGGATCGCCATCGCCATTCCTCTTCCGGACGGCTCCGGCTTCCGCATCTGCGGCACGGAGCCCGACGGCGCCCTGTTCACCGATCTGCACATCCCGGCACGCGGCTCCTGCACCGCCCACGTCGCGGCGCAGCGCCACGGCAAGCTGCTCGCCGCCATCGGCGAGGAGACCCACTTCGCCGAGGAGGAGTCGCTCTATCGCGCCGGCATTCGCGACGCCGCGTTCATTCCGCTGTTTCTCGCCGGAGAGCTGCAGGGGGTGGCGATCGTGGGACGGACCGAGGTGAATTCGCTGGAGCCCAAATCGGTGCGCTGCCTGGAGAAGGTCTCCGGCCTCCTGGCCGCGGTCCTGGCGTCGTCGCTGGCGACGGCGGCTTCCCACGGCCCGGCGGCGGCCGTCGCCTTCGCCCGGAGGATCCCCCAGGAGGAGGAAGTCGAGCGCGTCTGCCGCGGATTGCTCGAGACGATTCTGGAGCAGACCGGAATCCGCCGCGCCGTGCTCACGCTCCTCGACCTGGAGATGAACAGCTATCAGTGGTTCTTCACCGGGCTGTCGGATGCGGAAATCGAGGAGTTCCACCGGCATCCTCCCGGCGAGGAGGAGCAGCGTCGCATCTTCCAGGCCGAGCGGCCGCCCGCCGGAGAGGGAGCGGCCTCGCCCCTCTACGTTCCGCTGTTCGGCACGCGCCAGCGTCCCCTCGGATACCTGACGCTCGAGCCGGGGGGAGGCGGCGCCGCCGCCCTCGCCGCCGACTCCCTGCCGGCCGTGGAAACGATGGCGGGGATGGCCTCGCTGGCGCTGGAGCGCAACCAGCTGGTCGGCGAAATCAAGCGGGAGCGCGGCCGCATGCAGAAGATCCAGGAGCAGCTCCTGCATTCCGAGCGGCTCTCAGCGCTCGGCCAGCTGCTTTCCGGCTTGGCCCACGAGCTGAACAATCCGCTCGCGGGGGTCGTCGGATTCGCCGAGCTGGCGCTGCGGAACAACACCAACCCGCGCTGCGAGCGGGACCTGCAGCGCATCGTCAGCGAATCGCAGCGCTGCCGGAAGATCGTCACGAACGTGCTGGATTTCGCGCGCCGCACCAAGGCGGAGCGCCGCGTGATGGATCTCAACGAGCTGGTGGAGAACGTCCTCGACCTGCGCGCCTATCAGCTCAAGCTCGACAACGTGAAGGTCCAGATCGATCTGGACAAGGTCCTGCCGAGCACGGTGGGGGACTACCATCAGATTCAGCAGGTCCTCCTGAACATTATCAACAACGCGCACCAAGCGATGCAGGAGGTGCCCGGGGAACGGACGCTGACGCTGCGCACCCGGGCGGCCGAGGAGAAGATCCGCATCGAGATCATCGACAGCGGGCCCGGCATCTCGCCGGCGCGCCTTTCCCGGGTGTTCGAGCCCTTCTTCACGACCAAGGCCCCGGGCAAGGGGACGGGATTAGGGCTGAGCCTCTCCCAGGGGATCGTCAAGCAGCACGGGGGACAGATCCGCGTCGAGAGCGTTCCGGGGAAGGGGACGGCGTTCACGGTGGAGCTTCCCATCCGGGAGATGGAGGAGGAACGGGAAGCGGCGCGCCCGAAAGAGAGCGAGAATTCCGCCGAGGCGCCCCACACCATCCTGGTGGTGGACGACGAGGAGGTGATCGTCGATCTGCTCCACGAGGTCCTGGCGGCGGTCGGACATAAAGTCGAGACGGCCCGCAGCGGCGAGCAGGCCCTGGACAAGATCCTCGCCACGGCCTACGACGCCGTGATCAGCGACTTGAAGATGCCGGGGCTGGACGGGGTGCGCCTCTACGAGCAGGTCTGCCGCGAGAAGCCCGAGATGGCCGGGCGCTTCGTGTTTTCCACCGGCGATCTCGGCAGCGCCGCGACGCAGGATTTCTTCCAGAAGACCGGCTGTCCCTTCCTGCTCAAGCCGTTCGACATGCAGGCGATTCAGACGACCCTCAGCCAGATCTTCTCCCGGACCTGACCCGATTCTCCCGGGCCTGGCCTCACCGGCGCGCCAAATGGTGGGGCACCGAAGTCACGATCACGCCGCTCTTGAAGAGGAGGGCCGCCTTGATCAGGAAGGCGGTCTGGTTGTGCATCAGATGGTGCCACCAGCGCGTCGGGACGAACTCGGGAAGGATCACCGTGACCAGGTGGTTGGGATTCTTCTCCAGATAATCGTCGAGATAATCCAAGAACGGCCTCACGACCGATCGGTAGTTGGACTTCAGGACGACCATCGGGATCCCGCCGGCCCACTGCTTCCAGCGCTCCCGGACCCGCTCGGTCACCGCCGGGTCGATCTCCACCGACAGCGCGGTGACGTTGGACGAGAGCGATCGGGCGTAGCGGAGCGCCTCCAGCACGCCGCGATGGACGCCGGCGATCAGGACGACGACCAGGTGCCCGGCAGGCGCCGTGGGGACGTAGCCTTCCAGGGTCAGCTCCCGGGCGACCAGCGTGTAGTGCCGCCGGACCCCGCGGAACATCATCACCAGGAGCCAGATCAAGACGACGACGATCCAGGCGCCGTGGATGAACTTGGTGCTCGCGATGACCACGGTGACGACCGCGGTGGTGATCCCGCCGACGAGGTTCACCAGCATCTTGCGCTGCCACCCGGGCTCCGGATTGTCGTACCAGTGGCGGACCATCCCGAACTGGGACAGGGTGAAGGAGAGGAAGACTCCCACGGCGTAAAGCGGAATGATGGCGTGGGTCTCGGCGTGGAAGATGACGAGCAGGACGGCGGAGAGCGCCCCCAGCGCGAGAATCCCGTTGGAGAAAACCAGCCGGTCGCCCCGGTTGGCGAGCTGGCGCGGCAGGAAGCGATCCTTGGCGAGCAGCGACGCGAGCCTGGGGAAATCGGCGAAGCTGGTGTTGGCGGCGAGGACCAGGATCATCGCCGTGGCGATCTGGACCATGTAGTAGAGCGCTCCCGACCCGAATACGGCGTGCGCGAGCTGCGAGAGGATCGTCTCCTCGGCGCGCGGCACCAGGGTGAGGCGGTGCGCCAGAAAGGTCGACCCGAGGAAGAGAAACCCCAGGATAGCGGCCATCCAGCCGAGCGTGATCGAGGCGTTGCGGGACTCCGGCTCGCGGAAGGCGGGGACGGCGTTGCTGATGGCTTCGACTCCTGTCAGCGCCGCGCACCCGGAGGCGAAAGCGCGCAGGAGCAGGAGGATTCCGAGCTCCTCCGTCGCCTCGATCGGGGGGTGCGGCACGGGGGGGAGACCCAGAAACTCCGAACGGATCAATCCGGCCAGGAGCAGCGCTCCAAGGCTGATGATGAAGAAGTAGGTAGGCGGGGCGAACAGCGCCCCCGACTCCCGGATCCCCCGCAGATTGGCCAGCGTGATGAGCGCCACCAGCACGACTCCCAGCGCGACGCGGTGGCCGTAGAGCGCCGCGAAGGCGGAGGTGATTGCCGCGACGCCGGAGGCGATGCTCACCGCTACCGTCAGGAGGTAGTCGACGAGGAGGGCGGCCGCGGCGGTGAGGCCGGGCCCTTCGCCCAGGTTCTCCTTGGCCACGATGTAGGCCCCGCCGCCCGACGGATAGGCATGGATCGTCTGGCGGTAGGAGACGGCGACGATGAACAGGAGGATCGCGACGCAGGCGGCCACCGGCAGGCCGTAGCTCAAGGCGGCGAGGCCTCCCGCCGAAAGGGCCAGAAGGATCTCTTCGGTCGCGTAGGCCACGGAGGAGAGGGCGTCCGACGAGAAGACCGCCAGCGCGACCGTCTTGGAGATGCGCTGGTGCGTGGTCTGCGAGGTGGCGAGGGGATCGCCCAGGAGGATGCGCTTCAGCGAGAACGGGCTTTCCGAAGCCCGCGATTTCCGGTATCGATCGACCACCTTGATCGGAACGTACTTGCCCATGCTCCGGCCGGTGCCTCAAAAAAAAGGGCCACGGTACGAAGACCGTGGCCGCGACAACGCGGATTCTAGGCAACTTCAGCCCTCCGCGTCAATGGGGCTCCGTTTGACCCTTCCCTCCGCGTCCGTTATCGTAACTTGCCTCTGAACTCAGCCTTTCTACGGAGCTTCCGCGGTGCGCGTGGTTCCTTATCTTCCCGCCCTGGCCCTGATCCTGTGCTCCGCCGGCGCCCAAGAGCCGCCCTCCCCGCCCCCGAATGCCGCCATCGTCTCCCTGATGCATCGCGCGGCGGAGGAGCGGCGCCAGGGGGCCTACCAGGAGGCCTCCGAAACCTACCGCCAGATCGTGCGGCTCGCGCCGCGGATGTTCGAGGCCCATCTCTTTCTCGCCGACACGCTGCGCAAGCGCCAGCTCGACGGCGAGGCGGAGCCGGAGTTCCGGACCGCCCGGGAGATCAAGCCGGAAGATCCGCTGCCGCACGTCGGCCTCGCGGAGATGAAGCGGGAGCGCTTCCGGTTCTCGGAAGCGCTGTCGCTTCTGGACGAGGGGATGCGGGCGGTCCCCCCCGACCGGCGCGAGCCGCTGATCGTGGCCAAGGCGTCGATCCTGCGGCAAAGGGGCGATCCGGCCGGCGCCTTGACGGTGCTCGCGGAAGGGGCGAAGCGCTTCCCGGAGTCGGCCCGGATCCCGGAGTCGGTGGCCCGGAGCCTCGAGGAGCAGGGACGTCTCGGCGAAGCGCTGGAAGCCTGGCAGCGCGCCGCGGTGCGATCTCCGGACAACGTCGCGGTCGGGCTCGAGCTCAAGGAGGCCCAAAGGCTCGCGAGCCGGCTCGCGGAGGCGGAAGCCGCCGCGGCGAAGCCGGGGGCGGGGGAAGGGGCGTGGAGGAATCTGGCGCGCCTGCGCTGGACCGCGCGGCAGTTTCCCGGGGCGGTGACGGCCGCCGAAGCCGTCCTGCGCCGCCAGCCGAAGAGCTCCGAGCTGCTGCTTCTGCGCGGGCTGGCGCTCGAGAGAGCCGGGCAGCGCGAGGAAGCGGAGGCCGCGTTCGCGCGGATCGATCCGCAAGCTCCCGAGGATCTCCTGGCGCTGTTCCACCGCGCCTACCTGGCCCGCCTCGCCGGCAAGGGCGCCGCGGAGGAGAAGCTCTGGCGGGCCGCCCTGGAGCGCCACCCGCGCGACGGGACGGCCGCTCTGATGCTGGTCCTGGGCTGGAAGCGGAACGGAATCCTGGAGGAGAGGATCGCGACGCTGCGCCAGGGCTCGGGGCGCGGCCGCGGGGACGCTCGCGGCCGGCGCATCCTGGAGGGCACGGCCCTCGAGGAGGCGGGGCGCGACGCCGAGGCGCTGGCGGTCTACGAACGCCTTTTCCTGGAGGAGCCGCGGGATCCCGAATCGGCGGCGCGGCTCTCCGGCCTGCTGTCGCTGCATCCCGCGCTTCTCAAGCAGCGCCTGGAGGAGGAGTCGGCCGGCCCGCCGGGCAAGCCCTCCACGCCCGGGCCCGGGCGGAGCCTGCTGCGCTCGCAGCTGCTGCTGGCCGCCGGCCGGACCCAGGCGGCGGTCGACGAGCTGAAAGAAGCGGCGACGATCTTCCCGGAGCGCGAGGAAGTGCTGCTGGCGCTCGCTTCGCTGTCGGGGCTCGCGGCGACCGAGACTGCCGAGATCGCCATCCTTCTCGACCGGGCGGCGGCCTCGTTCCCCCGCAGCCCCTGGACACAGCTGGAGCGGGGCCTCTTCCGCCTGCAGCGCGGCGATTTCGAGGGGGCGATCGCGGAGGGCAGGGAAGTGATCCGCCTGGCGCCCGCGCTCCCCGAGGGGCACCAGCTGCTCGCGGCGGCGAGCCGCCTGGGGGAAGATCCCGGCAAGGCGATGGAGGAGCTGCGCACTTCGCTGCTCCTCGATCCAGCCGACTCGCCGGGAGTCGTCAAGTTCCAGAAAGCGCTGATTCTCGCGGCGGGCGGGGAGCGCCGCGAGGCGCAGGCGGCCCTGGAAGGGGAGATGCCGATCTTTCCGGAGCTGACTTACCGGCTGGCCTGGACGTTCGTGCGCCGGACCTTCCTGGATCGGACCTTCCGCGGCCAGGACTGGCTCGCCTGGCGGGATCGCTTCGACGATCCGGCCGCGGCCCCGGAGACGGCCTGCGCGGCGGTCGCGGAGATGCTGGCGTCGCTGCGGGATCCCTACACGCGATTGCGCGGCAAGGAAGAGACCGCCTCCCTGTTCCTGAAGCCGCGCTCCGGCAAGCTGGAGACCGACGTCTCGGGCGCGCCCAGCCGCGCCAGCGCCTCGGTCGTGGCCGGGGATCTGGGAGAGAACTTCGGCTATATCCGGCTCACTAATCTGACCGATCCCTCGGCGCGCGAGTCGATCCGGCGGGCCCTCCAGGAGATGGCGGAGCGCGACGGGCTCGTCCTCGATCTGCGGGGAAATCTCGGGGGGATGGCGTCGGAGGCCGACGCGATCGCCGGGTTGCTCCTTGCTCCGGGGGAGGAGCTGGGGCGGGAGCGGACCCGTTTCGGCGAGCAGGTTCAGAGGACGCCGGAGACGGGGCCCGGCGGCTCCCGGAAGCCCCTGGTGATTCTCACCGACCGCCGGACCGGCAGCGCCGCCGAGAAGCTGGCGTCCGGCCTGCAAGGAGCCGGGCGCGCCACGGTCCTGGGGGACGAGACGTTCGGCAAGGGAGTGGGGCAGATGAGCCGCCTGCTTCCGGGCGGGGTCATGGTCTTGGTCACGGCGGTGGAAAGCCTGACCCGAACGGGAGGAGCGATCGAAGGGAAAGGAGTCGTCCCCGACGTCCCCGGTGAAGACGTGTCCCTCGAGAAGGCCAAGGAGCTGCTGCGCCAACCGAACCCCCAGAGGAGGTGACGCCATGCCACGAGGAGCGGCCCGCCGGGAATCCCGGCCGCCGGCGGGAAAGAGCACGCGCTGCGTGCATGCCGGATCCCGCCGGTCGGGTCCCGCCGCGCTTTCCCCGCCGATCTACCAGACCGCCACCTTCCGGCTTCCGAGCGCCTCCGTCGGGGCCCGCTACTCCGATTCGGTGGCTCCCGGTGAGCTCTACACGCGCTGGGGGAACCCGACCCTCAAGCAACTGGAAGAGGGGATCGCCGAGCTGGAAGGGGGCGAGGCGGCGCTCGTCACCTCCTCAGGCATGGCGGCCGCAAGCGTGGCGATCCTGACGGGGCTGCGTGCGGGAGACCACGTCGTCGGCGGCACCGCCGCCTACGCCGGAGTCATGGAGATCGAGACGGAGCTGCTGCCTCGCTTCGGCATCGAAGCGACCCTCGTCGAGAACAGCGACCCCGAATCGTACCGCCGCGCCGTGCGGCCCAACACCAAGCTGATCCTCGTGGAGACTCCCGCGAATCCGACGATGTCGGTCACCGATTTGGCGGCCGTGGCGCGGATCGCGCGCCAATACGGGATCCGCACGGCCGCGGACAACACCTTCGCGACGCCCATCAACCAGAATCCGATCCGCCTCGGGATCGACACCGTCTTTCATTCGGCGACGAAGGCCCTTGCCGGCCATTCCGACGTTTCGGCCGGCGTCGTCGTGGGCGGCTCGGAGTTCATCCGCCGCGCCTGGAGCACGCTGAAGCTCCTCGGCCCCGTCCTGAACCCGATCGACGCCTGGCTCGTCCTGCGGGGGCTCCGGACGCTGGCGCTGCGCGCCCGGCGGCAGAACGACAACGCCCTCGCCATCGCGCGCTTCCTCGAGCGACATCCGGCCGTCTTGTGCGTCCATTATCCCGGCCTTCCTTCGCATCCCGGCCACCGTGTCGCCCGCCGGCAGATGTCCGGCTTCGGCGGTCTGCTCGCCTTCGAGCTGAAGGGCGGCCTGCGCGCCGGCGTGCGGCTGGTGGAATCGCTGAGCGTCATCACGCTCGCGGTGAGCCTCGGAGGGGTTGAGACGCTGATCCAGCACCCCGCCTCGATGACCCACACGATGATCCCGAAGAAGGCGCGCGAAGAGGCGGGGATCACCGACGGGATGATCCGCTTCTCATGCGGCATCGAGGACGCGGACGACCTGATCGCCGACCTGGATCAGGGGCTGAGGAAGGCCGGCCGGAGGGCGCGGCACTAGGGTCGCGTCTCAAAAATCATGTTACATTCGGCCCCCGATCCATCCCGGCTCGCCGCGTTGCGCCTCGCTTGCGTACCGCCTTGGGTACGCGACGCTCTGGCGCGCCTTGCGATCCGGGCGCCTCGGAGACCTCGGCGTTAACATGATTTCCGAAACGCAACACTAGCGCTGCTGTGGTCCACGTCCGCCATGAGTCAAGGCGCATTGATCCAGCAGGTGGGAGTCCTGGCCCCGGTAAAGGTCGTCGCGTCTGAGTAGACTGAGAAGCAGGCAAGGGATCCGACTGCCGATCTCTGGAGTCGTTTTTCAGGCGGCCCGTCGCCAGCCTTCGCTGAGCCACCGAAAAGGCTCTCGGGCACCGCAACACTGCGTCTTTTCTGTTACAGCGGGTGTCCCCCGTTTGTGCTCTGCCCGCTTCGTTTCCCTTCGGGCTCTGGAGGGCCGGACCTTGGACGCCGCCGTCCTGGAAGGCCGCCGTTTGACGCGCGCCTACCGCCTCGGCTCCACGCGCGTCGTGGCGCTCGCCGGAGTCGACGTCGACGTTCGCCGGGGTGAAATCCTCGCTCTGCAGGGCCCCTCCGGATCGGGCAAGACGACGCTCATCAATCTTCTCGGGCTGCTCGACGGCGCCGACGAAGGGGAAGTGCTCCTCGACGGGCGCCCGGTGCCGCGCCGGGACGAGAATCTCCTCGCCGATTTGCGGCGCGATCGGTTCGGCTTCGTCTTCCAGACCTTCAACCTCGTTCCGGTGCTCACGGCCGCCGAGAACGTCGAGGTGCCGATGGCGCTGCAGGGGACCCCGGGCGTCCGGCGGCGCCGCCGGGCGCGGGAGCTTCTCGAGCGGGTCGGTATCGGAGACAAGGCGGAAATCCGGCCGGACCTGCTCTCAGGGGGCCAGCGCCAGCGCGTCGCGATCGCCCGCGCCCTGGCCAACGATCCGGAGATTATCCTGGCCGACGAGCCCACGGCCAACCTCGATAGCGCGACGGCCGGGGAGATTCTCGATCTCCTGGACCATCTGGCGAAGGAGCGGCGCGTGGCGCTCGTCCTCGCGACCCACGATCCCGCCGTCGTCGAGCGGGCGGGGCGGGTCGTGACGCTGCGCGACGGCCGCGTCGCCGCGCGGCGGGACTGAGAGAACGGCATGCTCTTCTGGGCCATGGCCCTGCGCAATCTGGGACGCAATCCGAGGCGAAGCCTGCTCGCCGGCTCCGTGATCGTCATCGGCTTCTCCGCCTTCGCCCTGGCCGGCGGCTTCATGGCCCAGACTTTCGAGGCGCTGCGCGACAGCACGATCCGCGGCGGCACGGGGCATCTTCAGTTCGCCGACCCGGCGACGTTCGCGGGGATCGAGGAGACGACGCTGGAGCACGGCCTCACGGAGGCGGACCGCGCGGCGCGCATCCTGGCGGGCGATTCCCGGGTCCGGGCGGTCCTGCCCCGGATCGATTTCGTCGGCCTGGTGACCAACGGCGGGCGATCGGTCCCCTTCCTCGGCGTGGGCCTCGAGCCGGCCGCCGAGCGGCGCTGGATGGAAGGGGCGAGCCTCGTCGTCTCCGGGCGGTGGCTCTCCGGCGGGCCCGCCGGCGAAGTGGTGCTCGGCGCCGGCCTGGCATCGGCGCTCGGGATCCGGCCGGGCGATTCGGTGACGCTGCTGGCGACGTCGCCGGAGGGAACGCTCAACGCGCAGGATGCCGCCGTCGCCGGGATCCTCGATCTCGGCCTCAAGGAGCTGAACGACCGTTACCTGGCGACCTCCATCGAGCTGGCCTCCCGCCTCCTGGGCGTGTCGGGGACCTTTTCGAAGCTGGTGGTGGTGCTCGACCGGGCGGCGGAGGCGAAGCCGGCGCTGCGGAGCCTCTCGGCGCTCCTGCGCCGCGACGGCTTCCACCTCGCCGGCCGGACGTGGGAGGAGCTCGCCCCGTTCTACCGCCAGGTGCGCCTGCTCTACCTCGGGATCTTCGGATTCATGGGGATCATTCTCGGGGTGGTCGTCCTGCTGGCGACGGCGAACACCATGATCATGGCGGTGGCGGAGCGCACGCGGGAGGTCGGGACCCTCCGGGCTCTCGGAACGAGGCCGGGGCTCGTGATGAAGACCTTTTTCGCGGAGGGGGTCCTTCTGGCGCTCGCCGGCGGCGCCGCCGGGCTGGTGCTGTCGCTGATCGTGACCGTGGCGCTGAACCACTCTGGCATCATGCTGCCTCCCCCGCCCGGGGCAGCGCACCCGATCCCGATCCACGTCAAGATCTACCCGCTTGCCTACTTCGCCGGCGCGGCGGCGATGCTCGCCGCGGTGCTCCTCGCTTCGTGGCTGCCGGCCCGGCGGGCGGCGCGCCTGCCGATCATCGAGGCCCTCGCCCATGTCTGACGCCGTGCGGCGGCGCCCAAGGCTCGCCGGCATCGCCCTGCTCCTCTTCGCCGGCCGATCCGGCGCCGGGGCGGGCGCGCCGGCCGGCGATCCGCAGGAGATGCTGCGCCGCGCCGACGCTTCGAGACAGGCGCTCACCCAGTCGATTGCGCGCGTCCGGGCCACCGTCGTCCGGCGAGGCAAGCCTGACGCGACCCAGGATTTCGACCTCTACGTCGGGGAGGACGGCAAGGCGCTGTGCGTCTTCCGGGGCGGCAAGCAGGATGGCCGCAGGGTCCTGACCGTCGGCGATCGCGTCTGGCTGATCGTTCCGGGGGCGAGCAAGCCGGTTCCCCTGAGCGCCAATCAGCGGCTCCTGGGAGGAGCCTCGCTGGGCGACATCCTGCGCCTTCCCCTGGCGGAGGTGTTCAGCGCGTCGGCGCGCCCGGGCGTCGAAGACGCCGGAGGGACGCCGTGCCGCGTGCTCGACCTCACCGCCAAATCGTCCAAGAGCCCTTACTCGGCGGGCGTCCTTTGGATCGGCGCGCGCGACGGATTGCCGCGGCGGCTGCGCCTCCTGCTCCCCGGAGGAAAGCTGGTGAAGGAAGTGAAGTATCTCGCCTACGAGCGTCAGGCGGGGCGCGACGTCCTGAAGAAGATGGAGCTGCAGGATCTCCTGACCCGCGGACGGGAAATCGGCACGACCCTGGAATTTCTCAAGGTCGAGCGCGCCCGCCTCAACCCCTCCCTGTTCGAGCCCCGCCCCCCCGCCCCACCCAAATTATTACCCATGGATATTACGGGGGCCCATCAACCTTGTTTCCCTCGAAGATAGTGTCGCGTTTCAGAAATAGCGTTAGCATCGAGGCCGTCGAGACACCCGGATCGCAAGGCGCGCCCAAGCGCCGCGTACCCAGAGCGGTACGCAAGCGAGGCGCAACGCAGCGAGGCGGGATGGATCGACGGACGAATGCAACGGGATTTCTGAAACGCGACACTAAATCGCTTCGACCAAGGTCAGGGCGAAGGGTTCCTCGCGATCGATCCATTGGGCGAGGCGCCGGAATCCGGCCTGCTCGAGGATCTTCAGGATGCCGGAAGGCTCGAACTTGTACGAGCTCTCGGTCCAGATCGGCTCGCCGTCCTCCAGCGTCACCTCCAGACCCGATCGGACGATCTGGATTCGCTGCCGGCAGCGGCTGACCAGATGCATCTCCATCCGCGAAGCGCCGGAGTTCCACGTTGCGCGGTGGTCGAAAGCCGCGAGATCGAAATCCGCTCCCAGCTCCCGGTTGATCCGCACGAGCAGGTTCCGGTTGAAGGCCGCCGTCACGCCGAGCGGATCGTCGTAGGCGAGGAGCATGTCCCGCTCCGGCTTGACCAGATCCGCGCCCAGAAGAAAGGCGTCTCCCGGCAAGAGGGCGGCGCGAATCCTGCGCAAGATCTCGGCGGAGCCGGGCGGATCGAAATTGCCCAGGTTCGATCCAAGAAACAGAGCGAGGAGCCTGCCTCGCGGTCGCGGCGCCCGCCTCAATGCCTCGAGCCCGTTCTCGTAGGAGGCTTCGTGGGCTGTCACGCGAAGGGCGCTCGATTCGACGAGGAGCCGTTCCGCGGCGTCGAGCGCCGCCGGAGAGACGTCGATCAAGTGGACCTGGAGCGGCGCGATCCCGCGATAGCTCTTGAGGAGCGTCACCAGCTTCTCGCCGCTGCCCGAGCCCAGCTCCACCACGCTCGTGAGCGGCGCCGCGCGGGACAGGATCGCTCCCCCGTGCGCCTTGAGCAGCCGCGTCTCGGCGCGCGTGATCGGGTACCAGGGGAGGCGGCAGATCGCCTCGAAGAGCGTCGAGCCGAGATCGTCGTAGAAGTAGCGGGACGGAAGCTGCCGCGGCTGCAGCGTGAAGTAGTGGCGCACGTCGCCGGCGAACTCCCGCAGGGAATCGGCGGCCTGGAGCCGGGCGGTCCTCACGATTTGCTCCTTGCCAGTCGGAATGCCGCATAGGCATAGGGATAGAGCCCGCGAAACCAGTTTCGCAGCGTCGGCCGCATCAGCTCGCGCGCCGTCGCCGGAGAAGCGCCCTTCATGACGTAGTGCTCCCCGTCGAAGAAGTCGGCCGAGTACTCGGGATAGGAGCCCATCGCCCGGAAGCCGGGGAACGGAGCGAAGGGCGTGCTGGTCCATTCCCATCCGTTGCCGACGAGATCCTCCACGCCCCAGGCGCTCGCGCCGGCCGGATGGCTGCCGGCCGGCTCCGGATCCCAGCTCGAGAAGTCGAAGACTCCATGGCTCTCCGTCGGCTCCGCGTCTCCCCAGGGGAAACGGCGCTCCCCTTGGGGAGATCCGAAGGCGGCCCGCTGGTATTCGGCTTCGGTCGGCAGCCGCGCCCCGGCCCACCGCGCGTAGGCCTCCGCCTCGGCGTGCGTGACGTAGACGGGCCAGGACAGCGGCAGAGGGAGGCGCTCGAAGACGCCCCGCCAGCTCCAGGAGCCGCCCTGGCGCTCCCAGAAGAGGGGGTGCTCCTTGCGCTCCTGCCGGACCCAGGTCCAATCCCGCTTCCCCCACCAGCGCTCCTGCCGATAGCCTCCCGCCTCGACGAATTCGAGAAACCGCCCGTTCGTGACGTCGTGCCGCTGGATCGCGAAGGCCTCGACGTCGAACAGGCACGAAGGGAATTCGTTGTCCCACCCGAAGGGAATCGATTCCCGGTCGACGCCCAGGGTCGCGCGCCCGGCGGGAACCTCGATCCATTCCGGCGCCGGCTCCTTGCCGAGCCGCGGAGCATAGCCGGGCGGGGACGTCTTCACTCCGGGCGGAACCCGGTGCCACATGTAAAGCAGGGTCTCGTGGTGCAGCGGCTCGTGCTCGAGGATCGTGAAGGCCGCCTCGGCGCGATCGAGGAGTGGATCCCCGGGGCGATCGAGGTCGGCGTGGGCCAGGGCGTCGATCACACGACGATCGACCTCCGCCGCGAACTGCTTGACGGCCGCGCGCGCGGGCCAGGCCGGCTCCTGCTGCTCGCCGGCCCGGGGCGCGACTCGCCTATATCCGCCCCCCGGCTCGATGAAATCGGGAGGGTCGATGCCGCGGGCGAAGAGCGCCTCCAGATCGGGATCGAGGCTCGGCCCGCCGAGGGCCTTCTTCACCAAGGTGTTGAAGCTGAACGCCGGAAGGTGCCCCTCGTAGAAGACGAAGGGCAGTCGCAGCTCGATAGGGCGCCCCGTGTAGATCTCCTCCGGCAGCCGGTCGAAGAAAACCTCAGAGCGCCGGCGATTGCGGCGGTACCAGGAGATCAGAGCCTCTCGATCGATCGGCATCGCGGCGCCTCCGAGACGGGCCGGCGGCGGGAAGCCGGCGCGACCCGGCCTCTTGGCCGGGCGCTTCCCTCGGCATCCCATGGAGCGGCACCCGCAGTATAGGTCTTTTGAGGCGCCGAGGCCGTCTTTGGATTCAAAAAACCTCTCCGGGCGTCCTCCCTGTCGCCCCGGGTCTCTCGGCCCTTAAATCTTCCTGGCCGAAGGAGGCGTCTGGGCGATGAGATTTGAATTGCGGGCTGAGGAAGGACCACGCTCACCCTCCTTCCTCCTTCCTCGTACCGGGGACCGGCTCCGTTCCGGCAAGGTGTGGGAAGGTCGGGGACGCGGGGTCGGTAGAATAGTCGTGACCGGCGCTCGCAGGTCGTGGCCACGGGCAGCATTTTCCCATGCCGCAAGGGATGGCGTACACTTCCTGTCCGCCGGGGATCGTCGGTGCCGAACCCGGAAAGGGAGGAGCGCATGGTGCTCGTGACATGTACGATCTTGATCGCCACCCTCGCCTCGGCGGGCGATCCGGCGCCGGCGACGCCTTCTGACAAGATCTTCCAATATCTGGGATTCACGGCGGAGGAGCGCGAGGAACTCCGGCGGGGAGAGACCGTCTCTCACGCTGTGAAGGAGCTCAGCGACAAGGAGCTGGCGATCACCATGGCGGTCATGGTGCCGGCTCCGGTCGAGGATCTTCTCGAGTTCGCCCGCTCCGGCAAGGAGCTGGAGATCAATCGTGACGTTCTTTCCTACGGCGTCCTCGGCGCGGGCGATGCCGACGCCACCACCTTGCAGGACGCCGGATTCACTCCATCGGAAGCGGGTGAGGTTCGCGCTCTCTACGAGGCCGAGCCCGGCTCCAAATTCAACCTGAGCCAGGCGGAGGCGCAGCGTTTCGCGGATCTGCGCAAGCGATTCCCGGCGAAAGACTGCGAAAAGAATCCCCAATGCGCCGACGCCGTCGTCTTGAACCTTCGGAGCATCCTGAGAGACCGTCTCGCGGCCTATCGCGCGCGCGGGCTGGCGGGCATCCAACCCTATGCCCGCGGGGAAGGCCGGGAATCCAATCCCGCGGAAGAGCTGCGCAACGCGACCAGCGCCGCGCGTTTTCTCGCGCGGGAATATCCGAAGATCTACGACGCGTTTCTCCACTACCCGAGCGGGGACCAGTCGGGGATCGAGAGCCGCTTCCTGTGGCTCAAGCAGAGAATTCAGGATCGCCCGACCTTCATCCTCGCGCATCGCGTCTTGTGCGTGCGCGACGGAGTGGCTTTCGCGGCCGAGCGGCAATTCTACGTCGGCCAGTCCTACAATTCCCTCCAGATCCTCTACGGCCTCGTCCCGACTGAGGGGAAGACCCTCGTCGTCTATCTCAATCGGACTTCCACCGATCAGGTGGCCGGCTTCCTATCCGGAACACGCCACGGCGTGGGCAGGAAGATCATGGAAAAGGAGGTCCGCAGGCATTTCGAGGAGGTGCTCTCCACCCTGCGAAACCGCCCAACCCGCTAGAAGGCCGGTTCGGCCGGGGGCGGGTTTAGGCTCCGATCGGCAATCGTACTGCTGCCCCGGCCGCATTGACTCCCCGCACGCATGCTTCTATCATCCGTGGCGATCCCATCAGGATGAGAGTGTTTGTTCCGCGGCGATGAGTTCACAAGCGCGTGAGAGAGTTCCCTTCGGGGTTCCCGATTCGCGCTCGGTTCCCGAGGAGGTTGAAAAGTGAATCGACGGCTCTTGGTGCCGTTGCTCTGCGCTCTAGCCGGCGTCGGGCGGGTCGTGGCCGCGGACCAGACCCTGTCGGACGTATTCAAGCGGGTGAACCCGGCGGTCGTGGAGATCCACACGAGAGACACCGAAGTGGCGCGGGACGGGACGGCCCGGCAGGTCAGCGTCGCGGGCCTCGGGTCGGGCGTGTTGATCTCGTCCGACGGCAAGATCCTGACCGCCGCCCACGTGGTGCAGACGGCCGACGCGATCGAAGTCGAGTTCCTGAACGGGGAGAAGCTCAGGGCCAGGGTCGTGTCCTCAGAGCCGACGGCGGACGTGGCCCTGCTTCAACTGGAGCGTCCGCCTCGCGAGCCTTCCGTGGCGAAGATCGGTGATTCAGACGCCGTCGAGATCGGCGATCAGATACTCGTGGTCGGCGCTCCCCTGGGGGTCAGCCACACGCTGACGGTCGGGTACATCAGCGGACGCCGGAAGCCGAACGCCACCTTCGGCGGCATGTCACGGGCGGAATTCTTCCAGACGGACGCGGCGATCAACCCGGGGAACTCCGGGGGGCCGATGTTCGACATGCAAGGCGACGTCATCGGGCTGGTCAGCTATAACTTGTCCCAGTCGGGTGGATCGGAAGGATTGGGATTCGCGATCACCTCCAGGGTCGCGAGCCAGCTCATGCTGGAAGAGAAGTCCTTCTGGAGCGGGGTCGACGGCTACCTGCTCTCGGGGGATCTGGCGCGGGTGTTCAACGTCCCGCCGCCCGGCATCGGATTGCTGGTGCAGCGGATCGCCTCCGGCTCCCCGGCCCAGCGGATCGGCCTGAAGGCGGGGACCATCCCGGCGTCCATAGGCAACGACGAGCTGCTCGTGGGCGGGGATATCGTTCTCGCCATCCAGGGAATCCCTCTCACCGAGCCCGACGACTTCGTCAAGGCGAGGCAGAAGCTCGTCGAGATGCGTCCCGGGGACCTGGCCACGGTGACCGTGCTTCGCGGCGGCAAGACGATCACGCTTACGACCTCCTTCCCGCGTTGATCTGCCAAATTGAGGCTCTCGGAAGCGCTGCCCCGGCCCTGAAGGCATCGCTGAAATGATTCGTGCTCGGCGTCGAGCCGGCGCCGCCATGGACGCGAACCCTCGGCGCCGGACGAAGGCTACCCGCAGTCGCGGCGCGAGCCAGAGCGGCACGTAGGCGCCGGGAAAGACCCAGACGAATCGGGCGAGAATGACCGTGACGCCGATCAGAAGAGCACTGCCGGTGATTCCCGGCACGGTCTCGATCGCGCGCTTCAGGCGATCCGGGATCTCGAACCCGGTGTAGAGGAACAAGAGGGCGTTGAGCAGAAACGTGAGCTGCTCCCAGGAGGAATACAGCTCGACCCGGCTCTCCGGCCCGGAGTTCTCGCACGGGGCCCGTTTCATCGTTCCGACTGCGCGTGCGCCTCGACGAACCAGAGGTCCTTGTCGACGCTGCGCGATATCTCGGTGCAGATGTCGGCGGTGTCTTTGTCGCCGATCTCGTCGGCCCGATTGATCCCCTGGCGAATCGCCTCGCCGAAGTAGGCCAGGCTGCGCGACAGGGCCTCGACGTGCTCCTTACCCTCGGCGATCGTGAGCGAGTATTCTGGAAGTTGCGACCGCTTCGCCACGGCGCGGACGGTCCCCTCCGCCGTGCCGCCGAGCTGCAGAATCCGCTCGGCGATCAGATCGGCGTACTCGCCGGCATGCTCGTACACCTTGTCGAATAGCTCGTGGAGCGCGATGAAGCTCGGACCCTTCACGTTCCAGTGCGCCTGCTTGGCGTGCGTCACGAGATCGACGGCTTCCGCGAGGCGCTCCTGAAGAAGATTGGCGACCTGAATGCGGACCTTCTCGGAAAGATCGTTCTTCGTCCTGTGCATGCTGCGTCTCCCCTCGGGCCCGGGGCCCGGATCGCGGTGGGTCGTAAGGCTGTTCGAAACGTCTTTATTCTAACAGCCGTCGACGTGGTGGCTGGAGTTTTGTTTGCAACTGCCTTGCTGGTGCCGCAGCGAGTCCTCATTGGCGGAGACCTCCTTGCCCTCGAAGTTGGCCAAGGAGCCGGCGCCGAACATTTGCCGGTTTGCCGGACCGCATACGTTCTGACCGGATCCTCCCGGCTTGTGCTGATCCAGATCACCAACGATCGCATCGCCGCTCTGAGCGGCAGGAGGAATTGTGGCTGGTCGCCGGTCCCTCGGCGGGTGTGTGATCTTGCTCGTTCTGCTCTCGCAGACGCATTCGTCCGGCGCCATGCAGCAGGCTCGCGGAGGAGCCCAGACGATCGCCGTTCGTACGGCCGATGTGGACGGACAATGAGCGCCATGTCGATCCGGCGGACCCTCCAAGAACGCCCGATCCCCTCCGTCCGGAGCCGCTATGATCCACCTTCGGCGTCGATCCCGCGCACAAGTCGGCCATGCGATTGAAGCATTGAGAAAACGGCGATGAGCGGACCTCGCAAGATCCAGATTGTGGGCGCGCTCCTGGCGGCTCTCCTGGGCCCGCTCCTGACGAAGGCGGCGCCCCCGAAGCCGGCGCCGACTCCTCCGGGAAGTTTTTCGTTCGCCGCTCTCGGGGACGCCCCCTACTACGCTTGGGAAGAGATCCAATTCTCCCTGATCCTCCGGGAGCTGCAGGCCAACGATCTGGCCTGGGTGCTGCACGTCGGCGACATCTTCTGGCACCCCTGCAGCGACGGCATGTACCGGGCGGCTCTCGGGCGGTTCAACCGGCTGCGACACCCGGTGATCTATACGCCGGGAGACAACGAGTGGGCCGATTGCTGGGAGCGCGGCTCGGGAGGCTTCGCGCCGCGGGAGCGCCTGGCCCGGATACGGCGGATCTTCTTCCCCGATCCGCAACGCAGTCTGGGAATCAGGCGGCTGCGGCTCCAGTCTCAAGGTGGCGCAGGAGATTACCCCGAGTTCGTCGAGAACGCGCGCTGGTTCCGCGAGGGATTCCTGTTCGCGACGTTCGATCTTCCCGGCACCGAGAACGGCATGGCCCCGTTTCCGGGGCGCACCCCTGCCGACGACGTGGCCGCGAAGCGGCGCACGGAAGCGGCCGCGGCGTGGCTGCGCGAGACGTTCGAGGAGGCGGCGTGCCGGAAGGCGCAGGCGGCGATCGTCGCGTTTCACGCCAATGCCGGTCTCGAGGAGCCGGCCGCCGATCCCTACCGCATGGCCTATGACCCCTTCCTGGCCGGGCTCGAGAAAGAGGTCGGGAGGTTCGGGGGGCCCGTCCTCGTGGTCCACGGCGACGGGCACGAGTACGTCGTCGACCATCCGCTTGTGAGCCGCGCCACCGGCCGGCGATTGACCAATCTCACCCGGGTCCAGGTTCCGGGCTCGCCCGAGGTCGGCTGGGTCCGCATCGTCGTGACTCCCGGGGCGGCGCAGCCGTTCGCGTTCGAAAAGCACGTCCTGCCGCGCTGGAAATACTGGTAGCTCTTGGCCGGGCGGCTTCCTGACACGCCGCCCTCTCCGCCCCTTCAGGAAACTCGCTCCGAAGGATTCGGATCCAGGCGCTCCTCTAACCTCGTGTGAGGCCTTTTGAAGGAGGAGCGCGCGATGCGTCGATCCCTGACCCGGTACCTGCCCGGATTTCGTCATGCGGACGGCCCGGCGAGGCACACCGTCTGCACCCTGATCCTCGGCCTCGGCACGCTGGCGTCCGTGGGCAGTCCCGCGTGCGGTGGTCCGTCCGAGACGCCGCCCCGCCTGGAGGATCGCGGCGGCTCGATTCCCACGTCGCAGTTCGGCACGTACGTCCGCCGCGGCGAGTTTCTCGTCTATCCCTTCTACGAATACACCTCCACCGGCGACGCCGAGTACGTTCCCAGCGAGCTGGGATTCACCGGCAATCAGGAGTTTTTCGGAAAGCTCAAGGAGAACGAGGCCTTGATCTTCCTGGCTTACGGCTTCTCGGATCGGGTCGCCCTGGAGTTCGAAGCGGCCCTTTGGGCGTCGGCGGAGCTTACGAAAGCGCCCGAGGATCTTTCCGGCGTCCCGGATCGCCTCAAGGAGTCGGGCCTCGGGGACGTGGAGTCCCAGCTGCGCTGGGTCTGGTCGCCGGAGACGGCGACGCGGCCGCTGCTCTACAGCTTCTGGGAAGTGGTCTTTCCGCTGCAGAAGAGCAAGGTGCTTCTTGGGACCCAGGACTGGGAGACCGAGCTGGGATTCGGCGCGGTGAGGGGTTACGGCTGGGGGACGATCAATGGCCGGATCTCGATGAAATACGACCGGGAAGACGGGCAGGTTGAGGTCGGGGAATATGCATTCGAATACCTGAAACGGACATCCCCGCGCTGGCGCTGGGTCGCGACTCTGGAAGGCGAGGACGACGAATTGAGCCTGATCGGCGAAGCGCAGCTCACGATCGGGAGGCATGCGTTCGTGAAGCTGAATTGCGGCTTCGGCGTGACCAGGAAGGCCCCCGATTTCGCCCCCGAAGTGGGAATCTTGTTCACCTTTTGATCGACAAGGGCGGAGCGGGGTGCGGGAGCCCCGAGGAATGATCGGGACTCCGGGAACCTGGCGCTAGTGTTGCGTTTCGGAAATCATGTTAACACCGAGGTCGCCGAGGCGCCCGGATCGCAAGGCGCGCCAGAGCGTCGCGTACCCAAGGCGGTACGCAAGCGAAGCGCAACGCGGCGAGCCGGGATGGATCGGGGGCCGAATGTAACATGATTTTTGAGACGCGACACTAGGCGGCGTTCTGGGTCCGGGCGCGGGCGCGGCCGGTGACCAGGAGGAGGCGGTGGCTGCCGACCTCGATCTCGTCGAGGTTCTTCAGCCGCTGGGCGACGTTCGGGGCGAGACGGCGTCCGTTGACGAAGGTGCCGTTCCGGCTGCCGGGGTCGAGAATCGTGCAGACCGGGCCCTCGATCCGAATCCGGCAGTGGACCTTGCTGATCAACTCGTCCTCGATCGCGAAGTGACTTCCCTCCCCGCGGCCGAGGATCGTCTCGGGGCGGGCGATCCGGTGGATGCCCGCCGGGTCGTCCCCGTCGATCACCACGAGCGCGAAGACGTAGGGCGCCCCGAACGGGGGATGCCGCTTCACGCCGCTCGCCGTCCTGGCCGCCGCTTCCAAGGAGTCGTTCGCTGGAGACATATTAATAATGTTGGGGCGGGAAGCGCGGCTGTCAAGCGTTTCCTCGCCAAGGGCCGTTACGAAAATGAGATCCCCGGGGCAAAAAGAAAGGGGGCCGGCGAAACCGGCCCCCGGGCTGCGGCTTCGGGTGTCTCTACTCGGTCGAGAAGGTTCCTTCCGTGATGGTCTGATTTCCGCTGACGTCGATCGCCAGGACTTCGAACGGATGCGCGCCCCGGGAAAGGGACCGGACGAATTCCGGCGGCAGCGTCACCTCCCGGCCGGTAGCGGGAAGGGTCACGGCGAACGGGTCGACGAGAACCTGATATCCGACGATCTGGATCTTCCGGTTGGGGAAACCGGCCGGCGGGGCGGTGACCTCCTCCCAGCGGATCACGATCGACTCACCGTTGACCTCCGAGGAAACCACCGGTCCGGCGGGGACGGCGTGACTGAGGACGCCCGTCGCCGAGATCCGGGTCCCGCCGACCGTCAGGCCGCTGAACTTGTATTGCCCCTCCGGGAACAGCGCCAGGAGCTGATCGAGGGGGAAATCGTCCAACGACGGCTCGGCGCCTTCGAAGAACAGCTCCGTCAGTCCCAGCTGGGCGTAGGGCCCCTTGCCGGCGAGATCGAAGATCGTGGTCCCGGCGGGGTTGACGATCTTCAGCGTCTTCCAGTCCTCGCCGTCGAGAGAAACGTGGAATCCCAGGTCGTTGGCCGAGGAGTTGTATTCGATGTAGATCCGCGAGATGGGGAATTTCGCCGCCCAGCTTGGCGCCGCCAGTCCCAAGGCGAGCGCCCCGAGCAGGACCAGTCGCAGCGGAAGCCTGGTTTTCAACATGCCTGTCCCTCCTGTGGGAAGCCCATCCGGCCGGATCTCAGGACTTCCCGTGTTGGATGGTCCTCCCGCGCTCGACACCGATCCCGCCGGGGACCCCCGGGGGTTGCGGGAGACTCTCACTTCGTTAGAGTCGCGCCCCGGAGGGGATCCTTCGCGCCGATTCAGGGCCTCCGGGGGGCCGGCGCGGGAGGGGGGTGGGCCGAATCTTGCCGGAGATCATGAGGACCGGCTAGAGCCTTCCCTGGCTCTTCAGGAAAGTGCCGCGCGCCAGCTCGTCGAACGCCTGGCGGAGCTGCTCCTGGGTGTTCATGACGATCGGGCCGTACCAGGCGACCGGCTCCGCGAGCGGCTTGCCGGAAACGAGCAGAAACCGCATCCCTTCCTCGCCGGCTTCGACGGTCACTTCGTCGCCGCGATCGAAGAGAACGAGCGAGCGGTTCTCCGCCTCGGCGGGCGGCGAGGTGTCCGACCACCCGACGCCCTCGGTCGGCACCGCCAGCGGACCCGAGGCATTGCAGATCTTGCCGTGCCCGGCGAAGACGTAGGCGAAGGCGTGGCGCGTCGTCTCGACGGGCAGCGTCTTCCGCTGGCGGGGAGGAACCGATACGTCGAGATAGACGGGGTCGGCGGCCACGCCGTCCACGGGGCCCTTCGTGCCCCAGAAACTACCGCACACGACGCGGACGAGGGTTCCGTCGTCGTCGGTGACGGCCGGAATCTCCGCCGACTTCACCTCCTGATAGCGCGGCGAGCTCATCTTGAGCGACGCGGGAAGATTCCCCCAAAGCTGGAATCCGTGCATTCGGCCGCCCGGGTCCCCCTTCGGCATCTCCTGATGGATGATGCCGCTTCCGGCCGTCATCCACTGCACGTCGCCGGCGGCGATGGCGCCGCGATTGCCCAGGCTGTCGCCGTGCTCCACCGTCCCGGCGAGAACATAGGTGATCGTCTCGATCCCGCGGTGGGGATGCCAGGGAAAGCCGGCCAGATAGTCTTCGGGACGCTCGTTGCGGAAATCGTCGAGGAGCAAAAACGGATCGAAATCGGAGGTGTCGCCGAACCCGAAGGCGCGCCGGAGGTGCACTCCGGCGCCCTCGAGGGTCGGCTTGGCCTTGATCAGCCGCTTGACGGGTCGAATGGACATGCCGGCCTTCCCTTCATGCCGAGGATGGGATGGAGCGACGACCTGCCCCGCTCGCCGCGGGGAAGCCAGAAACGCTTCTCAGGGCGAGGACGGGGCGGCGCCGCTCGCCGGGCCCGCGGTCTTCGCCTCTGCGGGCGGCTCCGGAAAACCGCGCTTGCGCATGAGCGCGGCGATGCCCGCGTCGCGACCCCGGAATTTCCGGTAGGCCTCGGCCGGATCGACGGTGTTCCCGAGCGAGAAGACGTAATCGTGGAGCCGCTTCGCGACCGTCTTGTCGTACGGGCCGCCCGCCTCGGTGAAGGCCTCCCAGGCGTCGGCGCTGAGGGTGTCGGACCACAGATAGCTGTAATACCCGGCCGAATAGCCGTCGCTGGAGAAGATGTGGCTAAACTGCGTCGTGCGGTGGCGCATCACGATTTCCTCGGGCATCCCGAGCTCTTTCAGCGTGTCGCGCTCGAACGCGGCGGGATCGATCTCCTTGTCCCCCGCCAGATGCAGTTTCATGTCGACCAGCGCGCCGGCGAGATATTCCACCGTGATGAATCCCTGGTTGAACCGGGAGGCGCGCTGGATCTTGGCCACCAGCTCGGCGGGAATCGGCTTCCCGTCGACGTTGATGGCGAACCGCTTCAGCACCTCCGGGGTCTCGAGCCAATGCTCCAGGATTTGCGAGGGAAACTCGACGTAGTCGCGCGCCACGCTCGTTCCGGCGAGCGAAGGGTAGTTCACGTTGGAATTCAGCCCGTGCAGCGCGTGGCCGAACTCGTGGAACAGGGCCCGGGCGTCGTCCCAGCTCACCAGGACGGGCTCGCCCGGCTTCGCTTTCACGAAATTGGTGTTGTTGGAGACGATGACCGGGATCTCACCGTCGAAGCGCTCCTGGCTGCGGTACTCGTTCATCCAGGCCCCCGACTGCTTGCCCGTCCGCGCGTAAGGATCGAAATACCAGAGGCCGACGTGCTTGCCGGAGGCGCTCTTCACCTCCCAGACGTGGATGTCGGGGAGCAGGACGGGCACGTCGGTCACCAGCTTGAACTGGAAGCCGAAGAGCTGCCCGGCCACCCAGAAGAGCCCCTCCCGGAGGTTCTCGAGCTGGAGGTAGGGCTTGATCTCGTTCTCATCCAGATCGTATTTCGCCTTCCGCACCTTCTCCGCGTAGTAGCGGTAGTCCCAGGGGGCGATCTTCAGCCCCGCCCCCTCCTTGTCGGCGAGGGCCTGCATGTCCGCGACTTCCTCGTGGACCCGGGCGACGGCCGGCTTCCACACCGCCTCCATCAGGGCCAGGGCGCGCTCCGGCGTCTTGGCCATGGTGTTCTCCAGCCGCCAATGCGCGTGGGTGGGGAAGCCGAGCAGCTTGGCGCGCTCGGCGCGCAGCTTCAGGATTTCCGCGATCGTCTTCTTGGTGTCGTGCGCGTCGCCGTGATCGCCGCGGCTGTAATAGGTGCGCCAGACCTGCTCCCGCAGATCGCGCCGATCGGAATAAGTCAGGAACGGCTCCATGCTCGATCGCGTGTTGGTGATGGCCCACTGCCCTTTCTTGCCGCGCGCCTCCGCGGCCGCCGCCGCGGCGGAGATCACGGAGGGGGGAAGTCCGGCCAGATCGGGCTCCTTGTCGAGATAGGTGACGTAGTCGTTCTCGTCGGCCAGCACGCTCTGCTGGAAGTTGGTGAAGAGAGTCGCCAGGCGCTCGTTGATGTCGGCCACGCGCTTCTTGGCCGCCGCGTCCAGCTTCGCGCCGGAGCGGACGAAGCCGGTGTAGTCGAGCCATACGAGTCGCTGCTGCTCGGGCGTCAGGTTCGACTTCTCGCGGGCTTCGTACACCGCCTCGACGCGCTTGAAGAGCTTCTCGTTCTGGTTGATCTTGTCCTGGAAGGCGGCCAGCTTCGGCGACATCTCCCGATCGACGGCCTGGAACTCCTCCGTGCTCATGGTGGAGCGATAGACCCCGTAGACGCTCAGGACCCGCCCCAGACGCCGGCCCGAGCGCTCCAGGGCGGCGATGGTGTTCTCGAAGTTGGGCGCGGCCGCATTCGCGGCGATGGCGTCGACCTCGGCGAGATTCTCGGCCATCGCCTGCTCCATGGCGGGCTTGAACTGCTCGACCTTGATCTTGTCGAACGCGGGGACGCCGCCATAGCGGCCCTTCCATTCCGTGGCCAGTGGGCTCGTCGCGCTCGTCGCCTTCGTTTTCATGGCACCTGCGGTGTCGAGGGGCGTGTTCTTCCGAGTCGCCGCGCCGCCGGGCACTCCCGCCAGCGCGATCAGCGCGAGGACCCCCGCGCCGGTCAAGAGGATTCTAGCCATCTTTCATGCCTCCGTGCCAGGCGCGCCCGCGCCCGCGAGAAATAAGGTGGTGGATGAACGGCCGCTCGGATCGTCGGAACCGCGCACCGGGGCGAACGAACTCGAAGGGACGGGGCCCGCGCCCGAGCCGCGTCACCTCCACAGTCAACCCGATGGGGACGAAGGCGCATTATAACTCTTCGGCGCCCCTTGCAAAGGGAGTCTTTGCGGAGGGCCGGCGATCGCACCCTGTTGCCAGGATACGGCGGCTCGCGAGCAAGGTTTCGGGATTCGGCGCCGGCCCGGAGCCGGAGGATGGGAGGCTGCCGGTGGGTCGGGGCTTTTCGGAGGTCGTCCCGCCGTCCGGGGTCGAGAGACGGGACCTTCAAGCTCTTGAAATCAATTCTCTGAAACGTCTTCGGACGGTCATGGCGCCGGCCTCCTCGAGTTCGAGTGCCGTCTCGCTTCTCGAGGCTCCGGCGCCATGCTGTCCGTCAGGTCAAACGTCACCTTCCCGGCCTGGTTCGAGGCGCTGTCGCGCGAACCATCAACGTGTGGGGCGATCCTGCCCTGCGACGTAGGGGGTCGGTCTCGAAGTCCGGACCTTCTGGTCATCCGCGACCTTCTCCTCTCCGGCGGTGGCGATTCCCTCGGCGTTGCAGCTGGTGAAGATCTCCTTCGCGCGGCGGACCTCGTCACGGTCCTCCGAGTGCACCGAAATGAGGATGTTTCCCTCCTTGATCTTGCTCTCGTAGCGCTTGGCTTCGTATTCGGGGATTCCCATGCCGACGAGGGCCCCCGTCAAACCGCCGGCTGCCGCGCCCACGGCCGCGCCGCTGAGGGCCGCCATGATGGGGCCGGCGGCGATGAACGGACCGAGTCCCGGAATGGCCAGCGAGCCGATGCCGGCCAGCCAGCCCAGGGTGCCTCCCAGGACTCCGCCGACGCCCGCGCCGGTCGTCGCCCCCTCGGGAGCCTTGGTGTTCTTCTCGTGCGCGAAATCCTTAGTGCCGGTCTTGTCTGGAAACAGCACGGAGATGTCGTTCGACGAGAATCCGGAGTTCTTGAGGCGATCAACAATCTCATTGGCTTGCGAGTCGCTGTTC
>DASYRE010000055.1 GCA_036004685.1 Candidatus Polarisedimenticolia bacterium
AGGGACCGCGGAGGCCGGCGCCGCGTGGGCCTGACTGGATCGCGTCGGCCACGCGCTTTTGATCCGCGGTCATCGTCTCCGGCGTCAGCGTCGTGAATCTCGGCTCACTCATCGCGTTCCTCCCTGATGGTTTCGACCCGATCCTCGGGCCGCCGCGAAGCTCGGTCGCCTGGCGCCGGCAGAGTAGCAGGCGGACGGAGCCGGCGTTGACCTCTTTCGGTCCCGAATCGGCAGAGCGACCGCGTAGGCGCTCAGCTCATCCTCGGTGACCAGTACCCGCCGCCATCTGTCGCACGCCGCTTCCGCGTCGCCGCCGTTATCGGGCCGCCGGACCTCTCCTTCTCCTCGGCAGACCGCGCGGACCATACAGCCGGCCCGATCGCGAGCCTGATCACCGGGATGCGCGGGCGCCGGCGCAGACATGTTAGCGTTGACGCCCGGACCAGATCGGTCGGGTTTTCGGACGAAGCGGTACACAGCGGTGTGGATGCGACGGTGACAGCAAAGACAGGGGAGGGCGTGACCGTGGACGCTTCGGACCGGGAGCTGCAACAGTACCTGTTCGATCTTCAAGGCTATTTGGTGATCCACAACGTGCTGGGGGCGGCGGAGGTGGCCGAGCTGAATCGATTGATCGATGCGCAGCGGCTCCCCAGCCCTCGCGAAAGCATCCGCTTTGGCTCCGCCGCCGGCAAACACGGACCGGATCATGGCTTCCTCAACTGGGGGGAGCCGTTCTGTCGCCTGCTGGATCATGAGGCGATCATGCCAATTCTTCGCCTTCGGCTCGGGGACTGCTTTCGGCTGGACCGTCTCTACGGGATCCGCATGCACAAGGGTCAGACGATGGGCTCCATGCACGCGGACTACGGAGCTTCGGCTCTCAACTCCTTCGCCAGGCCAGGAGAGCGCTTTCAGTTTGCCCCCAACGGTATCTACGAGGGGTTCACGGTCGCGGCCTGGAGTCTTGCCGATGCCGGACCGGCCCACGGCGGATTCTGGTGCATTCCCGGGAGTCACAAGAGCAACTTCAAGCTGCCGCGCCAGATCCACGGGGCTCCGGAGAAGGCCGCCTGCGTCGTCATTCCGGAGATACCGGCGGGGTCGGTCGTGCTGTTCACCGAGGCGGTGATGCACGGCACAGCGCCGTGGAGAGCCGACCACGAGCGCCGAACGCTGCTCTACAAGTATTGCGTCTCCCAGATGGCGTGGTCGCGGGCGCGGGTGCTTCCACCACCCGATGTCCCGCTCACCCCGCGGCAACAAGCGCTCCTCACCGAGCCGGCGGATCCACATACGTTCGTTCCGTCACTCTTCAGCGACGGACCCGGCGCGAAGCGGGCCTGAGTTGCGTATCCTTCAGCACATGAGAGAAGCCTATGTACTCGGTCCCTGACGTCGATGAAGTCGTGGCGGTGGCCAAGCATCTGGGCATCCATTTGAGTGCGGACGAGGCCGTCCTCTACCGAAAGCACCTCATGGAACAGCTCAGCCAGCTCGACGCCTTCGTGCAAGCGCGAGTGGAGGAGCCCAGGCCGCCGATGGTCTCGGCCGGCCGGGAACCCGGTTGGCGGCCGAGTCCACACGAAGACCCCCTCAATGCCTGGATGTGGAAGTGCCGCATCGAGGGCGCAGCCGAAGGTCTGCTGAAGGGCAAGACGGTCAGCTTCAAGGACCACATCGCGATCGGCGGAATGCCGATGAGCTTCGGCTCCTTCGCCCTCGACGGCTTCATTCCCGACTTCGACGCCACCGTCGTCACCCGCGTCTTGCAGGCGGGCGGGACCATCATCGGCAAGAACGTGATGAATGGGCTGAGTGGCGGCTTCGGCACCGGCGGCGCCATCGGCGACTACGGCCGTCCCCTCAATCCGCACAATCGCGAGCACGTGACCGGCGGATCGTCGTCGGGTTCGGGCGCGGCCGTG
>DASYRE010000056.1 GCA_036004685.1 Candidatus Polarisedimenticolia bacterium
GCCACGATCAGCATGGGGACGCTAAAGGACCGACTCATCTCGGCCTGCGTGCACGGGCTCGTCCGCCGGGCCGCCGGTTGGATGCGGCCGGAGTTCGTTCCGCTGTCCGAGGCCGCCCGCGTCGGCGAGTATCTGGTCCACCTCGTTCGGCGAGGGCACAAGCCGTGTATCAGCACCTCCCCCAGTGAAGCGATTCAAGTTTGCCTGGCGATGGCAGCCCGGGGAATCTTCCTGGAGAACGTCACATTCCTATTGGGAGCCGAGCCGCTGACGCCGGCCCGGCGCGCAACGATCGAGGCGAGCGGCGCCAAGGCGGTTCCCACCTACGGCTTCTCCGAGGGAAGCAACGTGGGCAGCCAGTGCCCGGCGGCCACCGTGGCCGACGACGTCCACGTCTCCCTGGACGCCTGGGCGATCATCCAGCGCGCCCGGCCCCTGGCCGACGAGGAAACGGTCGATGCTCTGTTGTTGACCGCCTTCCGGCCGGCCTGCCCCAAAGTGCTCCTTAACGCCGAGATCGGTGACTATGCCGTGCTGGAGACGCGACCGTGCGGATGCCTTTTCGATGAGGTCGGATACTTCACGCACCTGCACACGATCCGGAGCTTCGAGAAGCTCACGGGAATCGGGATGACCATTCTCGGAGGTGACCTCTTTCGCGTCCTCGAGGAGACTCTGCCCTCCCGCTTCGGCGGCGCCGTGACCGACTACCAGCTCATCGAGGAGCAGGATGCCAATGGGCTGCCCCGCTACACGCTCCTCGTCAGTCCCGAGGTGGGCGCCCTCGACGAGAAGCGGCTCGTGGCGGCATTCCTCGACGAGTTGGGCGGGCTCCGCCATCAGTATCGCTTCATGACCAATCTGTGGGGGGAGGCCGGTGTCGTCCGTGTGCAGCGCCGCCGTCCCCGTCCGACCGCGCGGGGGAAAGTCCTGCCGTTCCGGACGCTCGGTCCCCGATGAGGACGCTCACAGATCGCGGAGCCCGGGCCTCGACCCGGCGCCGCCTGATCTACGTCGGGACCCTGCCGCCGTATCCGGGGGGCTCCGCTATCTCGGGCTTTCAGCTTCTGGTCGGGCTTGCGCGGGCGGGTCACACGGTCCGCAGCCTGGCGCCGATCACTCCCGAGGCGGACCGAGCGGGCGATAGCTTTGTCGTCCGCTATCGCGAGCTCGGGGTAACGCGGTTCCGGGTGCCGTATTTCGAAACGTCCCCTCACACGCCGGCGGCGGAGGAGTACCGACGGCTGGAGCAGGAGCAGATCGAGGAAAAGCTTTCGCTGCTCATCGAACGCGAACAACCGGACATCCTTCTGATGGGCCGCGAGACGTTTGCCTGGCGCGTTCCGGATCTCGCCAAGCGGTGCGCCCTTCCATGCATCCTGCGCATCGCCGGCGGATTCCTCACCGGTATCGTCGACGGAAACTATCCGGCGCCCCTGGTGTCTCAGTGGCTCGAAGCGGTTCACAAGATCGACCTCATCGTCGCCCAGACGGCGTCCGTCACCGCGAGCCTGGCGGCATTGGGGCTCAACCGGACGCGGATCATTCCGAACGGAGTGGATCTTCGTCTGTTCGCTCCGCAGCCACAGGACGAGGCGCTGCGACGCGAACTCGGCATCGACGGCGATAGAATCGTCGTCATGCACCTGTCCAACCTCAAACCGCTGAAGCGGGCGCTGGACATCGTCGCCTCGGCCGCGCGGGCGCTCAAATTCAACCGCAGGCTCGTGTACGTGATCGTCGGCGACGGCTTCCTGCGGCAGGCCATGGAAGAGGCCTGCCGGAGCAACGCCATCGCGGAACACTTCCGGTTCGTCGGCTGGGTCGAGTACAGCCGCGTCCCCGCCTACCTCAACCTGGCCGATCTGGTGGTGATGCCTTCGGACGCTGAAGCGCAGGCGCGTGTGTACCTGGAAACCCAGGCCTGCGCCCGAACGCTTTTGGCCAGCGACATTCCCGGCGCCCGCCACGTCATCGAGGATGGCGAGACCGGCCTTCTCTTCCGCAAGGGCGACGTCGAGGACCTGACCGCCAAGACGCTGCAGGCGGCCGCGGATGCCCCCCTCCGCTCTCGAATCGGCTCAGAGGCCCGCCGGCGCGTCATGGCCCACTCGCTCGATGACGTCGTGGCCGCCTACGCAGCGGCCATCGAACACGTCCTCGAGAACTATCGCAGCCGGCATGATGATGGGGATTGGAGGTCAATCCGGACGATCACCTCGTCCTAGTGCCGTTCCAACTATTCGCGCCTAGGAAGGCACCGTGTACGTCGTTCGTGGACAGATTTAGTATCAACAAGTTGGAACGGCACTAGGTGACTGCGATCTAGTGACGCTGACGGCGACCTGCAGAACCCCGCTGCCGTGACGCCTCGAACACCTTTGAGTCCTTCGGCGCGCCGATCGCACTTAGGCAGCAAGTGATGGGAAAAGCAAGCGGGAACCATCACCGAGGTGGGCAGAGCTGAGTCGGCTCGACGCCAACGACCTACCTTGCACGGGGCAGTCTGTCTGCCGAGTAGACCCGCCCCTCAATCGCCGCGGCGTCATAGCGGAAGTGGCGCCACCCATAGTGGCGAGAGAAATCCGAAGGGGCTTTTTAAGCGATGAACAACGACCCCGGAGTGATCCTCAGGCGTCTCCGTGATTTCCCCTCGTGCCAAGAGCCGGTAGGAGTCCTCACAGTGGATGACGTCGACTTGGTGTCCTCGGCGCGCGAGTTCACTGGAGAGCCTCTGGACGAAGATCCCGTCGCCGCCAAAACTCTTGGAAGATAGGCAGCGATCCCGGCGGACTGGTGTGGTTCTTCTGAGCCGGGTAGGCACAACGGGTGAGCCCAGCGCCTCGCAGGAGACACATTTCTGGAGAGCATTGGCCGAGGCTCCGGCGCGAAGCGGGCCATGGCGTTGATGTGGCGGGACGCGCATATCCTGGTGGTGGAGCACCGGGCACCGAAGGCGACGACCCTGGGGAAGATTCAGCATGTTCACTTCGAACAGCACGCGAGCTCCTCGACCGGTGGCCGACGCAATATTTGAGATTGTATGGGGTTCGCACGATGCTTCGCCTCGTGTCGTTCCGAGCGAGCGGCGCCTGGATGCGCTATGTGTCGGAGTCTTGTCCCCGGCCGACGCCCCGAGCTTTCATGGAGCTCTGT
>DASYRE010000057.1 GCA_036004685.1 Candidatus Polarisedimenticolia bacterium
AGGTCTCGCAAGGTCTTCGGGACTCGTTCTGGCTTCAAGGGATGCAGGCCGGTTTCAAAGGCGTCCTCGACTGCATCAAGGCCTTCTCGGAGACGGACTTCACGAACGATCTCGAGGCGTTCGATGTGCCGACGCTGGTCCTTCATGGTGACGACGACCAGATCGTCCCGATCGGCGCCTCCGCCCTGCTTTCCTCCAAGCTGATCAAGAACGCGCATCTCGAGGTCTACAAGGGCGCGCCGCACGGCATGTGCTCGACCCACAAGGACCAGGTCAACGCTGACCTCCTGTCATTCATGAGGGCCTAGGTTGACTGTCCCGAAATTGGTGTACACACTTCCTAGGTGGGCGTTTGGGCCGACGGCCTCAGCTGCCGGCCAGCCCTGGCGTGGAATGCCTCGGCACGGTGGAAGCCGTGGGGCCACATGTCACCGGCCCGACCCCAGGCCCGTGGGTCGTCCCGTTCGACATCTTGGGTACCTGCGGTACGGACCGCCGCCACATCGACGCGATCTGCAAGGCGTGCACCCCAGCTTGAAAAGGAGGAAGAACCCATGCCAAACAAGGTGAAGCCCATCCCGGAAGGACACCGCACGGTCACGCCCTACCTGGCCATCAAAAATGCCGCCCAGGCATTGGAGTTCTACAAAAAGGCGTTCGGAGCGAGCGAGAGCTACAAATTGATGATGCCTGACGGACGCCTCGGCCATGCGGAAATCCGCCTGGGCGATTCCATGATCATGCTGTCGGATGAATTCCCGGAATACGACGGTAAGGCGCCGGAGACCCTTGGCGAGTCGCCCGTGAGCATCCATCTCTATGTCGAGGATGTCGACGCGTTCTTCGAAAGGGCGCTGGCCGCCGGCGCCAAAGAACGCAAGCCCGTCATGGATCAGTTTTACGGCGACCGCTCCGGCCAGCTCGAGGATCCCTTCGGGCATCTCTGGTGGGTGGCCACGCACAAGGAAGACGTCGCGCCGGAGGAGATGCAGAAGCGCGTGCAGGCGATGTTCGCGGGGAAACAGTAGAGTTACCGCGGAGCCCCTTGCTAATTCATAAGAAACGCCATTATGAATCCTTCCCCAGCGCGCCAGGCATCCCAATGGCGACAGTTCGGGTGGACCCGGCGGGACCGACCCCCGTGAGAGGACAGAGAGAACTCAACGATCTGGAGGTAGGCCATGACGGTTCGCTTGGACCACACCATCGTGCCAGCGAAAGACAAGATCGCCTCAGCTGAGTTCTTCGCCGAGATCTTCGGCTTGACGGTCAAGCCGGGCCACTTCGCGCAAGTGCAAGTCAACGAGAGCCTGACCCTTGACTTCGCTGACGAGCCAGAGCCATGGGGCGGGCCGGGGTTCGACCCCCGGACGGGCCAGAGCCATCACTACGCGTTCCACGTCAGCGAGGCGGAGTTCGAGGCGATCTTCAACCGGGTGAAGGCCAAGGGGATACCCTACGGCAGTGAGCCACACAGCCACACCAACGGCCAGATCAACACCCGCCGGGGCGGGCGGGGTTTCTACTTCGAGGACCCTAACGGCCACCTGCTGGAAGTCATGACCGTGCCCGAGACGGGGAGCTAGCCGGAAATCCTGAGGCGATCACGCTGGTGACTTCCGTTGAGTGCATACCGACGGTACTTCTTCCCCAGTCGGGCACGAGGTCTGAGATGAGGTAGTTCTCCCGGCCCCTTCGATCGCTCTTGACACGCACCTCCAGACCAGTGTACATACACCTATTGGCATGGGCGCGCGCATCGATCTCTCCGCTTGCCGAGGTTGCCACTGTCTCGCCGCGCGCCGGCACGCCCGGGCGATTACCCGACTCTTCGAGGAGAAGCTGCGTCCGCATGGACTCCGGGCGACCCAGTTCTCCGTCCTCGCCGCTCTGGCTCTCATGGGCCCGACGCCGGTCAAGGAACTGGCCGAAACGCTCGGCCTGGAACGCACGACACTGACGCGTATCGGGGCAGTGCTCGAGCGAAGCGGTTGGGTCAGCACCGCTCAGTCGGAGGACGCCAGAGAGCGCCCGTTCCGGCTGACCGGGGCCGGCCGCCGGAAGCTCGAAGGTGCGTTCCCAGCATGGAAGGCAGCGCAGAATCTGGTCGATCGGCGGGTGGCGGGACCCGTTCCGCACATGGGATGACCCGATGCCGCAACACACACAGAGGAGCAATGATGACGTTGACCGATCGGTTGATTGTGGACTCACGCCGGAACTCGGGAAGGAGTGAGGGATGAGCGGGGTACGGGTACTAGTTGGTACACGCAAGGGGGCATTCGTCCTGACGGCGGACGCCAAGCGCGACCGGTGGGACATCAGTGGCCCCCACTTCGGGGGCTGGGAGATCTACCACCTCAAGGGCTCTCCCGTTGACCCGAATCGGCTGTACGCGTCGCAGTCGAGCGGCTGGTTCGGGCAGATGATCCAGCGCTCCAATGACGGGGGCAAGACGTGGGAGTCGGTCGGCAACAAGTTCGTGTACGACGGCGTTCCCGGCACTCACCTGTGGTACGACGGCACGCCGCGTCCGTGGGAGTTCGCGCGAGTCTGGCATCTCGAGCCGTCCCTGACCGATCCGGACACCGTCTACGCCGGGGTTCAAGACGCCGCCCTGTTCCGCTCGGGCGACGGCGGCCAGACGTGGCAAGAGCTCTCCGGACTGCGCACACACGACTCAGCGTCCTCCTGGCAGCCGGGTGCCGGTGGGATGTGCCTCCACACGATCCTTCTGGACCCGAGCCATCCCGAGCGGATCTTCATCGCCATCTCGGCCGCCGGCGTGTTCCGGACCGACGACGCCGGCAAGACCTGGCGGCCGATGAACCGCGGCCTGCGGTCCGAAGGCATTCCCGACCCGGTTGCCGAAGTCGGCCACTGCGTTCACCGCATCGCGATGCACCCGTCGCGTCCGGCCGTACTATTCATGCAGAAGCACTGGGACGTCATGCGCAGCGACGACGCCGGCGAGTCGTGGCAGGAGGTCAGCGGTAACCTACCGACCGACTTCGGCTTCCCGATCGAGGTGCACGCGCACGAGCCGAACACCATCTACGTCGTGCCGATCAAGAGCGACTCGGAGCACTATCTGCCCGACGGAAAGCTGCGCGTGTACCGCAGCCGGACGGGCGGACACGAGTGGGAGGCGCTCACGAAAGGCCTGCCGCAGAGCCACTGCTACGTCAACGTGTTGCGCGACGCGATGGCCGTCGACTCGCTCGCTCCGTGCGGCGTGTACTTCGGCACCACCGGCGGGCAGGTGTACGTCTCGGCCGACGCCGGCGACAGCTGGGCGCCCATCGTCCGAGATCTTCCATCCGTGGTATCGGTCGAAGTCCAGACGCTGCCATGATCCGCGTCGTGCTTCCCGCCCACCTGCGCACGCTGGCGCGCCTCACGGACGAGGTCCGCCTCGAGGTCGAGGGCCCGGCCACGCAGCGCTCCGTGCTCGACGCTCTCGAAGATCGCTATCCGATGCTGCGCGGGACGATCCGGGACCAGGAGACCAAGGCGAGGCGGGCTTTCGTGAGGTTCTTCGCCTGCGAGCAGGACCTGTCGAACGAGTCGCCGGACGCGCCTCTTCCCGACGCGGTCGCGAAGGGGACGGAGCCCTTCTTCGTCGTGGGGGCGATCGCCGGCGGCTGATTCCCGGGACCACGACGTAAACCGCGGAGCCGGTTCCGCGCGCCGCAACGGGATCGCGCCCCGAGACGGAGAGACGGGAGGAAGCGCTGCGCTTCATGGTGCTGGTGAAAGCGAGCCGGAACTCGGAGGCGGGGGAGATGCCCGACCAGAAGCTCCTCGCCGCCATGGCGAAATACAACGAGGAGCTGGTGAAGGCCGGCGTGATGCTGGCGGGGGAAGGGCTGCATCCCAGCTCGAAGGGCGCCCGGATCCTCTTCTCGGGAGAGAAGCGAACCGTCATCAACGGTCCCTTTCCCGAGACGAAGCAGCTGGTCGCCGGTTTTTGGCTCTGGCAGGTCAAGTCGAAGGAGGAAGCGATCGAATGGGCGCGGCGCTGTCCCAATCCGACGGGGGACGAGGGCGAGATCGAGCTCCGCCAGGTCTTCGAGGCGGAGGATTTCGGCGCCGAGCTCACTCCCGAGCTGCGGAGGCGCGAAGAGCGGCTGCGGGACCAGATGGAGCGCGCCAAGACCAAGTCCTGATCGGCCGGCCGGGTAAATCGGCTGTCCGGTCGGTGCCGGCTTTCACCGTGAAAAGAGCCGAGGTGCGCGGACCCGATCGGCCGCGCACCTCGACGTTCTCGATTCCCCTGCAATTCCCGTTACGCACGGATAGCCCCCTTCGCCCGACTCAGAATCGGAAGGCCAGGCCCGCGACCGGCCCCTGCAGGCGCATGTCGTATTCGAAGTGTTCGGCATCGTCGCCGGTTTCGTAGTCGGTGTCGAGGATCCGGTAGCCGGCCTCGATCGAAGCGTGCTTCGAGAGGTCGAACCCGACCGACGGGAAGAGCTGCCAGGTCAAGTCGGAGCCCGCGCCGAATCCCCCGATATCGGCAATCAGCGTCCCATGCCATCGATGTTCCCCAGGCGTTCTCAGGACGACCCCCACCACCGGATCGACCCAATCCCTCGTCATCTCCACTTCGATCCCGATCGGGGCCTTGAAGCGGATCCGCCCGTTCAGCCGGTTCCAGCGTGCGCCGAACGTCACGTCGGCGAAGCCGCTGATGCGGCGCATTCCCTGAAGCGTCAAGATGCCCAGTGAAGGGTCCACTTCGGCCGGCGGCATGTCGGTGTCGGCGCCGAGGTCGACCCAGACCACGTCGCCGCCGATGCCCCAGTTTCCCTTCCGCGCGGCCGCCAAGCCCATGAACCCGGTGTCGAGGTGGTCGAAAATGTCGGATGCGCTGAGATCGACTTCAGCTTCCCGTCCCTCCACGACCATCGTTCCGTCCATGGCGGCTCCCCAAACGTAGGGGGAGACGATGAATTCCCAGGAATCTCCCGAGGTCTGGCCGAAAGCGGCAGGAACGACCGGGAGGCTGGCGATCAGGATGCTGATTGCGAGAGCGCCGGTTCGGAGCGAAGCGTAGCGGTTCATGACGGATCTCCTGAAGGAAAGGGGCCGCTGACAGGATCGGCTGCTCTTCTTCGCGGCACGGTTCGAGTTCTTCCCGGGGTTATGGTCCTACAAGCTCAATCTTTTCGAATCACGATCGCCCGCCGGCGGCCGAGCCGTCGCGAAGGCGAGGGAACAGCGCCAGCGAGTTGTCCCGCTCGATCGCGCGCCGTGTCGGCTCGTCGAATCCTCCGTAGTTCACGAGCCCTCGAATCTCGGATTCGATGAGCGGCTCGGGCGCGAAGGGGTAGTCGCTGCCGAAGAGGATGTGAGAGGGATCCACCAGCTCCTTGAGCGAGCTGAGGGTCGTCGGCTCCGTCGACAGCGCCGTCTCGTAGTAGAAACGCTTCAGGTAGGCGGCAGCTCCCCGGGGGGCCTTGGCGTGCAGGGAGGGGACCAACGCCCCGAGCGAAAGCCGGCCGGTGAGGTAGGGGACCGTCCCGCCGGCATGGGGCAGGATGATCGAAATGTCGGGGCAGCGCTCAATCGTGCCGCTGAAGATCAGGTTGGCCACCGCGCGCGTCGTGTCGAAGACGAACTCGATCAGTGCCGCGGGCATGGCCAGCTTGAGGAACTGGCTGCTCTCCGGAATCGTCGGATGGATAAAGAGCACCGACTTCCTCCGATGGAGCTCGTCGAACAGGGTGTCGAAAGCGGGATCCCCGAGGTAGCGGTCCCCGATGCTGGCCAGCAGCGCCACTCCGTCCATGTCCAGGGTGTCGAGCGCGTACGCCAGCTCCTCGAGGGCCGCGTCGACGTCCGGCAGGGGGAGAACGGCCAGCGCGCCGAAGCGCCGGGGATGGTCGGCCACGAGACGCGCCGAGAGCTCGTTGGAACGGTGGGCGAGGCTCCTCGCCGCGTCCCGGTTGCCGAAGTAGACGCCGGGCGCCGCGATCGAGGTCATCGCCGTGGCGATGCTGCGCCGATCCATGAGCTCCAGCTGCGCCTCCGGACTCCACGCCGGGAAAGTGACCCCTCCCGCATCCTTGGCGCCGGCTGCCTTCGCGGCCTTCACGTACTCGGATGGCACGATGTGGTGGTGGACGTCGATCCGGTGCGGTGCGCTGCTCATCGGAACCTCCCTTTCGTTTGCTTCGACGATGAGAAATTCATCGTCACCCCGCGACGGCCTACTTCACGACGCGTGCCACTCCCTTCGTCGCGTCTTCGGGGCGGGAAAAGTGCTGGGTTTTCCACGAGTTGACGGCGGAGCGGGGAGCGAGGCGGGGAAGCCGGGAGGGCGGCCGGGTGGCTTTGGATCGCCACTTCTGGCGGCGGCGAGACGCCGGGATCAGGTTTCGGACAGGGTCTCGAGGGTGAGTCGGTGCTTCTCGATGCGGGAGCGCAGCTGGGCACGGGTGAGGCCGAGGAGCCGGGCCGCCTTCGACTTGTTGTTTCCCGCCCGCGCCAGGGCCTGCAGAATCATCTCGCGCTCGGCCGCTTCGAGGGTCGCGGGTCCGGAGGGCGACCGCGAGGTGGAGGAGGCGTCGCCAGCGTCCCGCCGCGGTGCGGCGACGACTCCCAGCGGCAGGTGCTCGCTGGCGATCAGGCCTCCCTCACACAGGATCACGGCGCGCTCGATCGCGTTGCGCAGCTCCCGGACGTTGCCGGGCCAGTGGTAGCTCGTGAGCTTCTCCTCGGCTTCGCGCGCGATCCCCGCGGCCGGCCGACCCATGGAGCGCCCGATCTCTTCGAGAAACGCGTGAGCCAGCGTCATGATATCGGCGTGCCGGTCGCGCAGGGGCGGGAGGTCGATGTCGAACACCGCCAGCCGATAGTAGAGATCCTCACGGAAGTTTCCTCTCGCGATGGCGGTCTTCAGATCGCGGTTGGTCGCCGCCAGGACCCGCACGTCGGCCTGAAGCGTGCGGGAGCCGCCGAGGCGCTGATACTCGCGTTCCTGAAGGAATCGCAGGAACTTCGCCTGGACGGAAGGGCTCATCTCGCCCGCTTCGTCCAGAAAAAGCACCCCGCCGGAGGCCTGTTCGATCTTCCCGGCGCGCGCCGCGAGCGCCCCCGTGAAGGCCCCTTTCTCGTGGCCGAAGAGCTCCGATTCCAGGAGCTGCTCGGGAAGCGCGGCGCAATTCAAGGCGACGAACGGCCCTTCCGCCCGCCGGGAGGCTCGATGGATGAAGCGCGCGACGACTTCCTTTCCGGTTCCCGATTCGCCGCAGAGCAGCACGGTCGCTTCGGTCGGAGCCACCTTGCTCGCCCGCCCCAGGACCTCCCGCCAGCTTCTGGATTCCCCGAGGACCCGGTGCCGGCCCTGCGTCTCCAGCTCCTCGGTGAGCCGCTTCACGCGGATTTCGAGACGGGCCGCTTTCTCGCGGGCCTCGGTGCTGCGCTGCTCCTCTTCGGCCAGGCGCTGATGCGCGAGCGCCAGGGCGACGCAATCGGCGACGTGCCGCGCCTTCGCGAGATCGGAGGTGGAGTAGGCTTCGGGGGAGGCCGAGCAGAACACCAGGCCGCCGAGGACGCCGCCCCTCAGATGGATGGGCACCCGCAGATAGGAGCGCAATCCGCGCCGGAGCAGCTCCCGGAAGAACGGCTGCATCGGCATCTCGATCGGCTGGGAGGCCGGGCTCCCCTCGAAGCGGATCCGGGCGGTAATCGCGCTCCCGCCCGGCGCCTCCTGGGCGCCGCTCACTACGTACGCTTCCCTTTCGGTGGCGAGCCGCAAGGGGCCGGTCAGCGCGACGTCGCCCGGAACGTCGGGCAGCTCGCCCGAGAGCGCCAGGACGCGCACCCGCAGGCGATCCTCGCTCAGGAGGCCGAGCATCAGGAAGTCGTGCGGGACGAGGCGGCGGGCTTCCACCGAAATACGCGCGAAGATCTCGCGGACGTCGAGGCTCTCCGCCAGCGCGTGAAGCAGGGGGCCGAGAAACCGGGCGAGATCCCCGGATCCCTCCCCTGGTTCGGATCCTTCGGTCTGTCCGTCGCGATCTTCGGACATCCGGATTCCCCGCAGGATTCGGAAATCGGATCCAAGGAGAGACTCATCTTAAGCCGGACGTGGGTCCCTTCGTCAACCCAGGCCTGCCGCCCGCCGCGGCGGGATCCGTGCTCCGCCGGCGCGAATTCGAGTTCCGGGCGCTTGTCGTCCATAATGGGCCGTCTCGAATCGCCAGCGTTGGACGCGATCAGGATTCCGGGCGGTGCAGGGATTGTGGCTGCCCCCGGATTCATTGGACAAGGAGAATCCTATGAAAGCGATGGTCGTCCGCTCCCCCCGCTCGCCGATGGTTCCGGAGGATCGACCGGTCCGGGCGCCGGGCCCCGGAGAGATTCGGATGAAGGTGCACGCCTGCGGCATCTGCCACAGCGATCAGCTGGTCACCGACGGTCTCTGGCCGGGACTCCAGCTGCCGAGAGTCCCCGGTCACGAAGTCGCCGGGGTGATCGACGCCCTGGGCGAAGGGGTGACCCACCTCCGGGTCGGGCAGCGGGTGGGTGTCGGCTGGCACGGGGGCCACGACGGGACCTGCGACGCCTGTCTCAACGGGCACTTCATTCACTGCCGGCAGGGCCGGATCACCGGTATCTCGATCGACGGCGGGTATCAGGAATATCTCGTCGCACCGGCCGTGGCGGTCGCGCGGATGGCCGAGGGGTTGGATTTCGCCGAAGCGGCCCCGCTGCTGTGCGCCGGCGTGACCACCTTCAACGCCCTGCGCCATTCGGGGGCGCGCGCCGGCGATCTGGTCGGGATCCAGGGCCTCGGCGGGCTCGGCCACGTCGGCCTGCAGTACGCGCGGGCGATGGGATTCGAGGTGGTGGCGATTTCTCGCGGCCCGGAGAAGGAGGAGTTCGCCCGGAAGCTCGGCGCCCATCATTACGTGGACTCAGGGCGGAGCGATTTCGGTGAGGCGATGGCGAAGCTCGGCGGCGCGCAGGTCATTCTGGCGACCGCCCCGAACGCCAAGGCGATTTCGGCGCTCGTCGCCGGCCTGGGGATCGGCGGCTGTCTGCTCATCGTCGGAGCGCCTTTCGAGCCGATTGCCATCGGCGCCATCGATCTCATCTCCCGGACCGCCCGGGTCCAGGGATGGGCCTCGGGAACGGCGGCCGACTCCACCGATGCAATGGCCTTCGCAGTAAAACATGGAGTGCGTCCGATGATCGAGAGGTTCCCGCTGTCGGAGGCGACGCGGGCCGTCGAGACGATGCTGAAGGGGACGATCCGCTTCCGCGGCGTCCTGGACGTGGCCTGAGACGGCGCGCCTTCCGGGAACCGCCGCTTCAGATCCGGCCGAGGCTCTCCACGTAGCGCTGGAGAGGCGAGGGATCCCGCCCGGCGTCGGCGAGGGCGACGTGCCCGTCCGGCCGGACGAGGAACAGCGCGTCCCGCGTCAGGCCTGCCTTTCCCATCGCCGGCTCCCACCCGAAGCGATGCAGCGGAAGCCGCAGCGTCCGGCAGGCCTCCGCGGCACCGGGCGCCGGCTTTCCGTAGACGTGCGCCTGCCATTCGAGCCCGTCCAGCACGGCGAAATTGTCCTCGCCCTGCGCCGGCGGGCCGAGCCGGACCCACGGCAGCCGATCGCCGCCATGCAGCGACCCCACCCTCCCGGCGCTGAGCGGGCTTTCCCGGTAATGGATGGCGGTCTGCGACACGGTGCGGAACAGGAAACGGCGCGTGGCCCTAAAGCGGAAGATCGCCGGGAGCACCTCCGGGACGACCCTCACCCGGACCAGCCGGGCGAGCGGCCCGGTGCTGCTCACGAAAGTGAACGCCCGATCGGTGGTCGACACCAGCCGCCGGGCGAAAGCGATGCGCTCCGGCTCGTAGCTGTCGAGGATCCGGGGCCCCGCGCGTCCCCGGATCACATCGGCCAGCTTCCAGGAGAGGTTGACCGCATCGCCGATGCCGGTGTTCATCCCCTGCGCCCCCACCGGGCTGTGGACGTGGGCGGCGTCCCCGAGCAGAAAGACCCTTCCCCGCCGGAAGCTCGTGGCGACGCGATGGTGGACCCGATAGGTCGAGAACCAGTTGACCCGTTCGATCGTGATCTTCATGCGCTGCACGACGGTCTGGCCGATGTCTTCCCAGCGCAGCGCCTCGCGATCCTTTTCCTGATCGGCCCGCACCGTCCCGATCAGCCTCCCCGTGCGGCCCCCTCGGAGCGGAAAGATCCCAAGGAGGTCGGCTTCGTCGAGGGCCACGTGCAGCTCATCGTTCATCGCCGGCCCGCTCGCCTCGACGTCGACCACGAAAAAAATCCGCGAATAGGTCCCGCCAGGGAAACCGGATCCCAAGATCTCCCGTACCCGGGAATGCGATCCGTCGCAGCCCGCGAGATACGGCGTCTCGTAAGTCTCCTCGCGCCCGCCGGCGCGCTTCAGCCGGACCCGCACGTGATCGGGCCTCGGCTCGAAGTCGAGGAGCTCGCATCCGCGCTCGACCTGGACCCCCGCGCGGGCCAAGTGCTCGATCAGGAATCGCTCATGGCGATCCTGGGGTGAGACGATCATGTGGGGGAAAGGGGTGAGCCCCTTGCCGATCGCGCCGAGCTCCACGTGCGCCACGTGGCGCCCGCGCACCCAGAGATTCAGCGAATCGAATTTGAGCCCCTCCTGAAGGAACGCGTCGGAAAGGCCCATCTGGCGGTAGAACTCGAGCGTGCGGGCGTGCACGACCAGGGCGCGGGACGTGGTCCCCGGCTCGGCCGACGCGTCGATGATGCGGATCGGGATGCCGGCCCGGGCCAGCCGGAGGGCGAGCACCAGGCCGGTCGGCCCGGCGCCGCAAATCAGGACCTCCTCCTTCACTCTCCGGGTCCTCCGAACGTCACGCTCCAGCTCGCGCCCCAATCGCGCAGGTCGACGTAGAGAAGCGACAGGGCGTGCCTTCCGCGTGAATAGGTCAGCATCGAATGGAGGTTGACGCCGTCATGAACCAGCAGGAGAGTCAAGTCTTCGCGGAAGCCGATGCTCAGGCCGCCGATGGCGCGCAGGCGGTCTTCGTACGTGCCGTACGCCGCTCCCAAGTACGGCGCGATGGGAAGATGAGTCTCGCGCTTGAGATTCTTGCTGGCGGTGACGTAGAACGACTGGCCCGACGGCGTGCCGATCCGATCGCTGCTGGTGCCGGCGATCACCGCCGGGCGCCGCTCGGTCTCTTCTACCGCGAGATAGTTGAGGAGGGGGCTGACCTTCTCGGCGCGCGGATTGAATTCGATCCCGGCGCTGAGCCGCGGGTGAAACCGGTACGTCAGGGTCGTCCGGAACGCGGCGCGCGGGATCTGATCTTCGATCGCCCGGACGCTGAACGTCCATCGATTCCCGGCCTCCTCGGCAGTCCCCCGGACCGCCCGCCCTTCGCCGGGTCAAAGCGGTCATGAAGGGACGAGCGACGCTCCTTCCATGCCGACGGTCCCGTGATGGTGCTCTTCCTCCTCGCCATGCCCGCCGGCATGCGAGTGGGCGTGGCGCCGATCGGCCGGTCCCTCCTCCGAGAAGGAAGGCGCCGTGATCCGGCTGCTCCCGGGAGGGAGCCCTGCCTGGCCGTCGAGGAGCCACTCCACCCATGATTCCAGCAGGGCGGCGTCGAAAGGGCCGATAAACCGGACGGCAATGCGGCCCTCGGGATCGATCAGAGCGGTCGCCGGGAGCGCCTCACCCAGCCCGAGCCTTTCCATGTGCCGGGTGGTCGCCCCCGTCCAGACGGTCAGATCGCGAAGGTGCCGGTGCGCGAATCGGCGCACTTCCTCGCGGCGCGCCGGCTCGTCGGCCGACGCGGCCACGACGCTCAACCCGCGGGCGGCATACCGCGCTTGGATGCGCCGCAGCGCCGGCATCTCCTCGCGGCAGGGAACGCACCAGGTCGCCCAAAAATTCAGGAGGACGGCCTTCCCGCGGTAGGAGGCGAGCGAGGAAGGCCGTCCTTCCAGGTCGGAGAGCTCCAGAACCACCGCCTCGGCGGGCGCGGCCTCCAGGCCGTCGCCGAGCCCCGCGCAGCCTCCGAGGATCAGGAGGATGAGGGCGCGCCCCCAGCGCAGCGGATCGTCATCGGAGCCAGACGGACGCCTTGCGCGCCCATTCGCTCTCAGGGTACCTCTCCTTCAAAAGCTGGGCCGCGGAGCCCAGGTGCTGGGCGTCGTTGGTCTTCTTGTAGGCCGACACTGCCGACCAGTAGCAGGCCTCGGGCGCGGCCCCGGCCTTGGGAAAGCTCTCGCACACCGGCCGCAGGCGCTCTTCGGCCTCGGCGTAGTGGTGGTGCTGGAACTGGAGCTTGCCGAGCCCCAGCTCCATCTGCGCCAGGAAATCCTCGACCGGCAGGAAGCCTTCGATGCGGTGTCGCTCCACGCCGTCGGCGTCGAGGATGATCTGGGTCGGAGTCCACTGGGCGTTGAACCGCTGGAACACTTCGGGCTGTTCCTTGATGTGAATCTTGACGGGAACGAATTGTGTGGAGACTTCTTCGACGATGCGCGGGTCGGGATAGACCTCGGCTTCCAGCCGAGCGCACCCACCTCACATCGGGGCGGCGCTGAAATCCACGAGCACCGGCTTCCGGCTTTTCTTCGCTTGGGCCAGCGCGGCGCCGACGTCCTTCAACCAGGTGATTTCCGTCATGGGAACCTCCTTGCGTCAATGGCGCGATTCAGGAATCGAGCCTCCATTCATTTCGAGGCGGGACCTCTTCCCCAATTCTAACGCGGAAAGCGATCCGAGCCTCGCCATGAAGGTGGAAAACGGTGAAAAAACCGCCCGGTAGGGTTTTGCCCCATCGAACCGCGCCCGCCGGCGGCGTAAGGTCGACTTCTCGATTCTGGTTTCGTGAAGGACGGTCAAGAGATGCGTCGGGACCCATGGACAACATTCCTCGCAAAGCGCCGGACCCCGCCGAATCCAGCCGCCGCTTCGGAGCACCGCCATTCAATCGGCTCGCCGCGACACAAGGAGACTATTTCCGTGACTACACTGATGGAAACGCTCAAGAGGTCCACGATGGCCGCCGCTTCGGGACTCCTTCTGCTGGGAGTCGTGGGGTGCACCAAGGCCAACAATCCGCGCGAGGAAGCGCGGATCGAGACGAATAAAGCCGACGATGCGAACCAGGCGGCGGCCGGCGGCGCCGACAACACCGCGCGGAACGCGAACGACATGAACGAGCCGACCTCCTTCGACCAGGGGACGAGCGAGGCGGATCGCGAGCTCACCCAGAAAGTCCGCCAGGGCGTGATGGACGACGACTCGCTGTCGACGACCGCCAAGAACGTGAAGATCATCACCCGGGAAGGCAAAGTCCTGCTGCGCGGCCCCGTCAGCTCCGCGGAGGAGCGGGCGCGAATCGAATCGATCGCCGCGGGTGTGGCCGGGACGGGCAACGTCACGAACGAGCTGGCAATCGATACCCGAAGCTGAACCGGAACCGGACCAGACCAAACCGATCCTTCAACGGATCTTTTCCAGAAAGGGAATGAAACCATGTCCAATTCCGTCTTT